>JANNGY010000115.1:0-2852 GCA_031404095.1 Betaproteobacteria bacterium
CTCCCCGCGCACCATCCGCAGCAGCCGGTCCACCACCACTTCGCCGTCCGCCCGCAGCGCGTTGTGCTCGTACTGGTTGGTGATCCACAGTTTCACGTTCGGCACGACTCGCGACGTCTCTTCTGAAAACTCGCGATGCACGTACATGTCGTCGAAGTAAACCGCAGCGGCCACCGGCACCCGGTTCTGCTTCAGTCTTGCGACGTCGTAGAGCATCGGCCAGGTGGCGTCAGCGGCGAGAAGGTCGGCAGCCGGCTTGAGTGGCTGCAATTGCGGATAGGTATCGAACATCGACCGGAAGATCATTTCGCCGGTGAAGTGGATCGGGCCTTCGCGATCGAGCTTGAACTCGGAAAATTCGGCCAGCAGCCGGTCCGCCGACCAGTTGCTGGCAGCCAACTGGGTGTAGCAGGCCTCTTGCATCAGGGAGAATATCGGATTGGTGTCGAACGTCTGCAGTTGTTCGAGATGCATCAGGAAATTCCAGTTCATTTCCTGCGGGTTGCCGCCATCGACGCCGTCGACAAACGCCTCTTCCATCAAATAGTGAATCGCTTCAAAACCATCGCTCATACCGAACTGCATCCCGAGTTGCAGGAAACGCTGCGCGGTGAGACGCCCACCGCTCGGCATCCTGATGTCGTGGTCGAGCAGGTGCCGAACGATGGCGCGCACCCTTTCCTCGTCGCCGGGATAGCGCTGGTAGTAGAGCCGGTTCTTGTCGATCACGCGTTTATAGGTGGCGCGATAGACGTCATCGACCGGCCGCGTCAGCGACGGAATGCCGCCGGTGATGAGGACTTCACGCAGGCCTTCCGGTGCAGCCGACAGGTAACGCATCGCACAGAAACCACCGTAGCTTTGCCCGAGGATGCTCCAGGGCTGGTCGCCGATCAACTGCCGGCGAATGGCTTCGGCGTCGCGCACGATATTGTCGGTGCGAAAGTGCTTCAGGTAATCAGCCTGTGCCTCGGGTGAACCCAACCCGCGCAGGGTCTGCGCGGTGATCGGCGTGGAGAGTCCGGTCCCGCGCTGGTCAAGCAGGACCAGCCGGTACTCCTGCAGCACGCGCTTGATCCAGCCGGTGTTACCCATCGGTCGCGGCGAACCCGATCCCGGACCGCCCTGAAAAAACACCAGGTAAGGCAGGTCGGTATTTTCCATTCCCGGCACATCGACGATGCGCGCAAACACGCCGGTGGTCCGTTCCGGTTTTGCGTAATCAAGAGGAAGATCGAAGCGGCAATTCCTGAGTACCAGGCCAGGCAGGGAGTCGGCGGTTTGTTTCATGGATGCTCCATTTTTATTACGAAAGTCTAGCACTGGTGCGGCGACTGGGGCATTTCTGGCTGGAGAAGCTCACCAATGCTTGAGTTGGTCCGGCAGAAACGTTTAGCATCCCTGTTGTTCCCGCCAAGCGCATTAGCGCTGACTTGTTCCATTTTCAATTCAATAGTGTTGTCATCCTGAGCGAAGCGAAGGATCTGTTCGCGCCGAGATCCTTCGCTTCGCTCAGGATGACATGGCTTTTTCAGGCCGGAAGCTCAATAGGTTAGGGCTCATGCCCCCGCGGGGAGCCATTCTTCTACGCGCGTCAATGATCTACGAAAACTGCATTCCCGCCCGGCGCGACCCTTGTACTTTTGCGCGGGAATCGCGGGGTTTTTAGAAGTCCTGTAGCCCGATGATTTCGATCCTCTGCCGGTTGGCCATGTTCGCAGCGCGGCGTGCGCATCGTTGCCCGACTTCATCCAACCGGGACCTCCACTGGCGAACCGCCGCGCAATCAGCATACAATTCCCCCAAACATAATCCTCATTTACCACGCATGGTTACCAACGCCAAACCACCACTTCGCCCGCCAACGCGCAAACTCAGCGTATTCGGCACACCCTGGCCGCTCGATCCGGAACTGCTGCGCATTCGCCTGCGCTACATCACCGCGCGCTTCCTGCAGATGCCGGAGCCACGAATGTCATTGCGCAACACCGACGAAATCCTGCGCTGGGCGCAACAGATGCGCGACGACGGCATGCCGCGCTCGGCCACCGAACTGGTGCGCCTTGCCATCGAGGAAGATCCCGACCAGCGTCCGCTTTGGCTGTTACTCATCGGCCGCGCCTGCGAAGACGACAACGCCAATGATTTTGGCGAACTGGTGCAGGCATTCACGCTGCAATTTCCTGGCGACAAAGCCATGCCACAGATCGAGGCGATGGCGCAGCGCTTTTCCCGCGCGGCGGGAACCGCCGTACAGACCGGCACCTTTGCCGCGCCGTCCGGCTGGAGCGCATCGGCGCTGCTGGGGCGAGACGATAGCGGCCAGCGCGCGCTGCATGCCTCGCTGATCCGCGCCACCCAGGCCGTGCTGGGGCAGGCATCGCGCAACTGACGCCAATGAAAAAACGATGAATTCAACCAACAACACTGACAGCACGCCTGCCGGCGCGACTGCCCAGGCTGACATCGCGGCCAAGCATCGCGCGCTCGAAAAGAACCTGGCGGGCTATTCGCCGGCCGATGCGACCCGCGCGCTGACCCAGGCCTTGCGATACCTTGAGGACAACAGTCGCGCCGATCGCGAGCAACTGCTGAAAACGGGCGTGCTCAAGAGCAAGGCCGAGCAGGCCACCTGCAGCTGGGTCGCCGAACGATATGACCATCTGTTGCGGCTGGCGCGCGACTGCGTCATGCGCACCTTCGCCGCAGGCAACAGCGATGCCGGCCCGCGCGTCGCGATCTGCTCGCTGGCCATCGTGCTCTCCGGCCATGCCATCAAGTGGCGCAAATTTGCCGGCGGCCGGCCCGACCAGACGACCCGCGAATGGCTGCACCAGATTTTTCGCACCGCC
>JANNGY010000116.1:0-3060 GCA_031404095.1 Betaproteobacteria bacterium
TGAAGCCGGGTGCGACGATTTGCCGCCCGGCATCGATGGTGCGCGCCGCCGTGAAATGATCAAGCCTGCCGATGGCGGCGATCTTGCCGTCGCGTATCGCCAGATCGGCGATGTACCAGCTGTTGCCGGTGCCGTCGATGACACGCCCGTTGCGGATCAGGACATCTGCCGTGGACTTGCGGGCAGAATCGACTGGCAGGACGGCACAGCCGGCGAGCAAGGCAAGCACGCACAGGATGGAAATCCGGGATTTCAACGGGGACATGTCGATTTTCCAGTGAGGTGAAGGGTAATGCGCAGTGTGGGAGGATACATCCGGAATCCGTACGGTTCGCAGCCGCCGCTCGGGCCGGGACGCAATCCTTTCCCGATTGCCGTGGATGCGAAGGACGGAATTTCTGTTGCGTCCGAACCAAAGCCTGTGGGACGCTGGAATCAAGGGGTTTCTGAATCAAGCAGCAAGCAAACTCTAGCACTGGCGGGCCTTGCAGGCCATTTTCGGCCAGCAAGGCGCGCCAAATGGCGAGATTGCCTGCCGGGTACTTCTATTAACCTCTCAAAATCGTCATTCCAGCGGAGGCTGGAATCCAGTTCCTAGTATTTTCAAGAGCTTGGAACGGACTGGGTCCCAGCCTCCGCTGGGACGACGGGTTTTTAGAAGTACCCTGCCGGGGCTTCAATTGATGCGGCAAACGTTGGCGGCAACCTGACCGGCGCAAAGATCTCGCCATGATGGGTTCGCGGATGCCATTCATCGACCTGATGCTGACCGGGCGAAATGTTGATGGCGCGCCTGCGGTGCAGGCGACTCCGGGGTCAGGCACCCGGTAAAACGCATCCGGTAAAACGCATCCGGGCGCCGCTGGCGGCGCCCGGAATGCCGATTCAATCTGACGCGATAGCCCGTTACTTCTTCGGCGCCGGCTTGTCTTTCAGCTCGACCAGTACAAGTTCAAACGGCTTGTCGCCGACATTCTCCGGGTGGTGCTTGCCGGCGGGAGTCCATTTTGTTGAGCCCGCCTTATTTGTATCTTCAATGGACTTTCCATCGGCCATGGTGAATTTCGCCTTGCCATCATTCAGGAAGATGGCGACGGCGTTCGGATGTTCGTGCATGACCGACTTCTCCTTGACGCCATATTTGATGCGAAGCACCCGCACCTGGTCGTTTTCGAATTCCACCGTGTAGTGCTTGGCATCAACCTTGGTGGGGTCCTGCGCGATTGCCGGCGCAGTGGAAGCCGACAGCGCCAGCGCGGCTGCCAACAATAATGTTCTTTTCATTTTCTTCTCCTCATGTTGTCCCGGCGAAATGCCGGTGTTCGACCTTCTCACAGGAGGCCGGAACAAGTCTGTGGGATTCGACCGCCTGCCGGCAAGTATTGCGCCAGAGGGCAGGATAGGCAAGCGGCAGGCCGGCACCGGCAATTCCCTTGCTGACCTGATGCAACGGGAAAGTGCAAGTGACATCGCACCGAACACTGCGCCCCTGCCGGGTGCCGTTGCAGTTTGTCGCAATGACATCCGCTAATATCGCAACATGTTCGCGCCATACCGGTCCCCACTTCTTGAAATGCATCAATGAGCGCTCGTGCACGTATCCTCGCGATTGCGATGCTCTTGCTTGTTGCCGGCTGCGGCGGTTCCGGCGGCTCGGGCGGACAGGCGATCGTGGCCACGCCGCCACCGCCGGCATCGGGCACGGCCGCCGACATCACCCTGCTCTTCATGGGCAACAGCCACACCTCGGTCAACAACGTCTCCGGTATGGTCGGCGCGATGGTGCGTGCCGGCAAGCCCGGCAAGAGTGTCGCCGTGACGGAAGCCCCGGGATGGATGCATCTGGAGGAACGCGCGCTGGATGGCGCCTCGCTGGCACTGTTACAGGGCCAGCGCTGGAGCGCAGTGGTATTGCAGGCGCAGAACTACAGTCTGAGCGGCCAGTTTTTCTATCCGACGACTGGCGCTGAACAATTGGTCCGCTTTACGCGCCAGGCGGGCGCGCTGCCGGTACTGTTTGCCGAATGGTCACGGCTGGGCATAGCCGAAACGCAGATCATCTACGGCAAGTATGTCTCCATCGCCATGAAAGAGCCGGCCTGCGTGGCGCCGATACCGCAAGCCTTCGACCTTGCGCGCGCACGCTTTCCGGAAATTACGCTGCAAGATGCCGACGGCAATCATTCCGCGCCGGCCGGCGCGTTCCTGGCGGCACTGGTCCTGTATGCGACGCTTACGGGTGCGTCGCCTGCGGACTTGCCGGTACTGGCGGAAATCAATATCAACTTCGATGTACAGGAGAAGTTGAAGGGTATTGCCGGCGAGGCAGTGCGGGCCATTGCGCCGCGGATGTGGTGTCCGGCGGATGGGCCGATCTAGCGGGTCAGGCGATTTGCATCGGGAATCTTATTGGCCTCTAACCAAAATGGCACTTACTTAAGCACTTTGGACTCCACAATTGACCGCAAACTGGTTACGAGCGCCAATCACAGGATTGTCGCCCCGGCGTAGGCCGGGGTCCAATCTCGTCCGGGCTGCGATGAATCGAAAATTGGGTCCCGGCCTCCGCCGGGGCGACAGTAAATAACATCGTCGCAATGCATCGGATACCGCTTTTCTGCCTATGTAAATGCCATTCGTCTCTAACCCTTCTTGCCATCGCTCGAGCCGGCCTTATCAAGTGCGATCGCGACAGCCTGCTTTATCGCCTTCTTCCTGCTCGCGGGTTTGCTGGTGCCAATGGCGCCCGTCTTCTCGTAATCGTGAACGAGGGTCTTGATGTTGCTGCTGACTGTTTTACGGCTCGATCCTTTTCTGAGCGGCATGACGTATTCCCTTTCGATAAAGACACCCGCAAAGCGTACAACGCTCATCGCGCACGGGATGTAGGCCGGCAAGCCTTTGTGGGGTAAGTCGATTCAGGATCTGCGTCCCCTCAGGCCTGCGCGTAGGCGTGTCCCTACCGCATAAGTCGCATTCGTCTGATCGCCGCGGCCACGGCGTGGAATCATCATCGTCACTGGATACACGGTTGTATCCGTCCTCCAGGAGAAACATATG
>JANNGY010000117.1:0-1991 GCA_031404095.1 Betaproteobacteria bacterium
GTTGAAAAGAATTTTGTAGGTGATGTTCACACCTGCGGCGATGGCCGCGCGAATCGCCAGCAGGCCGGAGTGGTAGTAGGTGCCGTCGCCAAGATTGGCAAACATGTGTTTCGTGTTCGTGAATGGCTGGATGCCGACCCATGGCACCCCCTCGCCGCCCATTTGCGTGAAAGTCATGGTCACTTCGGGGCGGATCCAGGTCGCCATGTAGTGGCAGCCGATGCCGGCGAGCGCTTTCGAGCCTTCGGGCACCTTGGTCGAGGTGTTGTGCGGACAGCCCGAGCAGAAAGTGGGGATGCGCGAAATCCTGGCGCGCGGGCGCAGCAATGCCGCTTCCTTGTCCTCGATGAACTTGAGGCGCGCCTCGACGATCTTGCTGGTGTAGAACTTGGCGATGCGGCCGGCAATCACGCGCGCGATCATCGCCGGGGTCAGTTCGCCCGCCGCAGGCAGTAGCCACGGACTGCGCGATACTTCCCACTCGCCGTGATCGTCGTATTTGCCGATCACATGCGGACGCACATCGTCGCGCCAGTTGTAGAGCTGCTCTTTCATCTGGTATTCAATGAGTTGGCGCTTTTCCTCGACCACCAGGATTTCGTCGAGCCCTTGCGCGAAGTCGCGCACCGCGGTCGGCTCCAGCGGCCAGGGCATACCGACTTTCATCAGGCGGATGCCGATCTCGGCCGCATGGCGCTCGTCGATGCCAAGGTTCTCAAGCGCCTGCAGCACATCGAGATAGCTCTTGCCCGAGGCAATGATGCCGAGGCGCGGCTTTTCACAATTGATGGTGATGTGATTCAGCTTGTTGGCGCGGCAGTAGGCGAGCGCGGCATAGATTTTCGCCTGTTGCAGGCGCAGTTCCTGCTCCATCGGCGGATCCGGCCAGCGAATCGACACGCCGCCGGCCGGCATGGCGAAATCTTCCGGCAGAATGATCTTCGGCGAATCGATATCGATATTGATCGAACCCGAAGCATCGACGGTGTCGGAAATGCACTTGAACGCCGTGTACAGGCCCGAATAGCGCGACATGGCGATGCCGTGCAGCCCGAGATCGATGATTTCCTGCACGCCGGTGGGATACAGCACTGGAATCATCGCCGCATCGAAAATGTGTTCCGACTGGTGCGGCAGCGTGGACGATTTGCAGGCGTGGTCGTCGCCGGCGATCAGCAGCACGCCACCATGTTTGGAGGAACCCGCCGCGTTAGCATGTTTAAAGACATCACCCGAACGATCCACGCCCGGCCCCTTGCCGTACCAGATGCCGAACACGCCATCGTATTTCGCGCCGTCGAACAGCCCCACCTGCTGCGAACCCCACACCGCGGTTGCCGCCAGTTCTTCATTCACGCCCGGCGTGAAATGGATGTGCTGGTCCTTGAGGAATTTCTTCGCCTTCCACAGCGCCTGGTCGTAGCTGCCCAGCGGCGAGCCGCGATACCCCGAAATGAACCCGGCGGTGTTCAGTCCCACGGCGAGATCGCGCTGACGCTGGATCATCGGCAGGCGCACCAGCGCCTGCGTGCCGGTCATGTAAGCACGGCCGTGGCTCAGCAGGTACTTGTCGTCAAGGGAGATTGTGGCAAAGGAAGAAGCGGGCGCGCTGACGGCGTCCTTGACGGAGTTGGCAACTACGGCGGACATCGGGGAACTCCTCAAAATTGTGTTCTGGGGTTTACAGGCACGTCAGGGAGAATACGCTGCGCGCCGGGCGCCGTTTCTTTCAAGGATTGTGTCCCTGTCCGAAGGCGCGCGCAAGTTTACAGGAAATGGGGTGGTTTCGGAGGGAGAAATGCCGTGCGAAGCGCGGCGTGGTGCACAAAAGCTTCCGTTTCAATGAAAGCGGAAATTGAGGGACTTCCTTTGATGGTTGCCGTTCATTGGCCACCGCCAATCCCTCCTGGCCTCCCTTTTTCAAAG
The DNA here is from genome assembly GCA_031404095.1 of Betaproteobacteria bacterium. Classification (GTDB taxonomy): domain Bacteria; phylum Pseudomonadota; class Gammaproteobacteria; order Burkholderiales; family Usitatibacteraceae; genus UKL13-2. The sequence goes on from JANNGY010000117.1 coordinate 1,927, forward strand.
GGAGGAACTGTCACCGTTGCGAAGCATTCCTCCCTTTCTTATAGGGAGGCCAGGAGGGATTTTCG
>JANNGY010000118.1:0-2035 GCA_031404095.1 Betaproteobacteria bacterium
GCGTGGCTGTCGTAGTAAATGCTGATGACTTCTTCCGGATGTGACGTGGCACGCTCGAAGGTGGTATAGCGTGCCGGGGATGCTTCGCTGCGTCCGTGGCCGGTGCCAAGTTTATCCCTCAACCGGTCCGAGTCGTTTTCAGCGGCGCGATCGGCCCGCGATTTTTCGCGCATCGGGCCTGGCGCCGATTGAGCGGCCGCTTCACTGCGATCGCTTCGTGCACCCGGATGCGCGTCAGATCCCATGACGGCCGGCGCCTCGGGTGCAACCGAAACCGGGTCTGGCTTGCGCCGGTACAGTGCCGCGCCGATCACGCCGACATTGCTCGGCCGTCCCGTGCGTGCCGCATATGAATCGCCGAGCGAGGTGAAATAGAACGCCGCCGTGCGCGACAGGTTCTTGCGCCAGCCGGCGATATCCATCTGCTGCCAGCGATCAATGACGTAACCGCTCTGCAGCGTGGCCGCGGTTTCGCCGCTGACCACATTCACGCCATCCACCGAGATAACCGCCAGCACGTCTTGCCCGCCGGTGTTGCGCAAGGTGATCTGATATTCGTTGCCCGGCGCGCCGGCGACCCAAGCTTTGCCCTGATGCCAATAGACGGGCAGGTGGCGCTGCTCGGTGCGGTCGTAGAGATCGACGCTGGCGAGGCGGCCGATGGCGAGGGCATTGGTCGAGGCCAATGCCAGGATGATGCTGAGTAGTAATTTTCGTTTCATGATGGTTCCTTTCTAAAGTTATCTTGCATACGCGTCTGCGACCCATCGGACTCCCCCCTTTGAAAAAGGGGGGCTGGGGGGGATTTTCGGTCGTCGACAATTGGCAACCACCGAGAAATCCCCCTCAATCCCCCTTTAAAAAGGGGGAAGTGCCTTGTGTCGAATATTTCAGTACCTCGCTCACTGTCACTTCACGTCAAATTCCCCGACGAATATCATTTCGCGCTTGTCCTTCAGCCGCATGGTCACAACTTGGTCCTGCTGATTTGCCATGCCGAATTGCGTCGAGAGCTTCATCGACAAGGTGGTCGCGCCCGTCACGTTCTGCCGCCGGTCGCCGAAGTAACTGGCCTCGACCCTGTATTTGCCCGACTTGACGGTCTTCAGCGAAAACTCTTCCGGTCCATAGCCGCCGGTAAAATCCGCCGACATGCGTCCACCCTGGTACGTCAGGCGATGACCGTAGTAGGCTTTGTCGCCGTTCGGGTCGGTCACCCACAGATCGATGTCGGTGTTGTCGGCATCCCAGGTCATCACCGCGCGCAAATCGAGCGGCAGATTTTTCCGCAGGCGGGGATCGATGCGGCTGGTGTCGAGCGGAGCCGGTGAGTTGGCGACAATCGAATTCAGGTCCGCCAGCGTGATCAGCTCGATTTCCGGGAAGCGGTTGTGCCAGGGACGGATCACCACTTCATACAGCGAATCGATGGCTTTCTGCGGCTGCCGGTCGGCCGCGTAGGCGAGGCCGAGGTCGCGATACGATTGCGGCTCTTCGGGGCTGAGCGCCAGCACTTTGCGGAACACCGGGATGGCCAGCGCAGGCGCATTGGCCTGCATCAGGCGATAACCGAGGATGCGCAGGATGTGGCGATTTTCCAGGTCCATCTCGGCCAGGTTGGTCAGCACGCGGGTGCCGAGATCGTTCTGGCCGCGGTCGAAAAATACATCTGCGGCGTCGAGGAAGAACGCGGTGCTGTTGGCGTAGCCGGGCTTTTCGTCGAGATAGATGCGATAGAGATCGGCGGCTGCGGCATTGCGCATGCGCGCTGAATAGGGCGCATCCGCCTGCCACTTTTGCAGGCGGATGGTGGCGACGGTGGCGAGCGTGACATCAGCCGCTGCATTGGCGACCTTTGCCGATTGCAGCGGGGCCGGCGCGCTGGGCACCAATGCAGGTGCGTAAGCCGGTGCGGCCAGTGCCGCCGGCGTCGCGACCCGCGAACCGGGTGATGCCGGCGCGGCATCGCGCACCGACTCCTGCACCTGGCGCCTTGGCTCGGCGGAATTGGCCCGATCGCGACTCATTTCGTCCC
>JANNGY010000119.1:0-10108 GCA_031404095.1 Betaproteobacteria bacterium
TACGATGAAAAACTTGGGCCCCCGCCTTCGCGGGGGAAAGGCTCCTTTTGTTTCAATCCAACACATTCAATTGCCGGATCAATAGACGTTTCCACAGGCCAAACACCAGCATGGATGCGGCTCTTCAGGCAAAAAGGCCCTGAACGCCGCGCCCTTGCTTGACTTTAGCCAGCCGCACGCACCTCCACCGGCAGTCCATTCAGCGCCGCATTCCCGGACACGGCATCCAGAAAAGTATCGTCGCTGATATCGTTATAGCTGGCCCCCGCATGCTCCCGGGCGATGGCGAGACGCGTGCCGTCCCGATCATGTCCCCAGCCGTGTGGCAGGCAGACGACGCCGGGCATCACGTCGGTGGTGGCCTCCACCGGAACCATGAGTTTGCCGATGCGCGAGGATAGCTCGACCACCTGGCCGCTGGAGAGGCCGTGCGCGGCGAGATCATCGGGATGCATCAGCAACTGGTGGCGTGCCTTGCCTTTGACCAGTCGATGATAGTTGTGCATCCACGAATTATTGCTGCGCACGTGGCGGCGGCCGATCAGGCGCAGGCTCGTTGGCGCGCCCGCCAGAAGTTCACGATCGAAGCGTGCGAGGTCGGCCAGCATCGGCGCCGGAGCGCAGTCGATCTGTTTGTCGGCGGTTTCGATGCGCGCTGACAGGGAGGGTGTCAAGGCGCCGAGGTCAATGCCGTGCGGCGCCGCTTTCAACGACTCGACGGTGGTGCCCTGGCGATTGCCGCTCTTCTTCAGCATGCCGTCAATAATAGGCTTCAGTTCCGGCATCGCGGTGAATTCGCGGCCGAGCTTCGCGGCAAGCCTTGCGCCAACGCCGGAAAAAATCTCCCAGTCGTAACGTTCGCCGTCCAGACGCGGCCACAAGGCCGTGTTGTAGCGCGTCACATTGCGCACGGCGAAGGCGTTGAAGATCAGGTCGTAATGGTCGTGATTGAGCGCGGAGGTGGGCGGCAGGATGAGGTCGGCGTGGCGGGTGGTTTCGTTCAGGTAGATATCGATGCAGAGCATGAAATCCAGCGACTCGAAGGCGTGATCGAGCTGCCGGCCGTTCGGCGTGGACAATACCGGGTTGCCGCAGGTGGTGACGAGGCCGTACACCTTGCCTTCGCCCGGCATCAGGATCTCTTCGGCCAGCGTGGCGACGGGCAATTCGCCGCTTGATTCCGGCCGGCCGCTGACGCGCGATTTCCATTGGTCGTAATGTCCCGGACGGGTACCGGGACCGGTGATTGGGATGACCGGATTGGTCGGCAGCGTGCCGCCTTCGCGGTCGAGATTCCCGGTGACGATATTGAGCAATTGCACCAGCCATTGCGCGACGGTGCCGAAGGGCTGGATGCAGGCGCCGATGCGGCCGTAGGCGATGGCGGTGCGCGATTCAGCGAAGTCATGCGCCATGCGTTTGATTTCGCCGGCGCCAATGCCGGTTGCGGCGGCGGCGACTTCGGGCGTCACGTGGGCGATGGCGTCGAGGGCCTGATCGAGATTTTTCAAAGGCAGCGACAGATTTGGCTTCATCAGGCCGTCGGTGCGGATAACGTTGAGCATCGCCATCAGCAGGGCGGCATCGGTGCCCGGCCGGACGAAATGGTGCTCACTGGCGATTTCCGCTGTCTCGGTACGTCGTGGATCGATGACCACGACCTTGCCGCCGCGCGCCATGATTGCTTTGAGGCGCTTGGCGACGTCGGGCACGGTCATCATGCTGCCATTGGAGGCAATGGGATTGCCGCCAAGGATGAGAAAGTAGTCTGTGTGATCGATGTCCGGAATCGGGATCAGGAACTGGTGGCCGAACATCAGCAGTGACGTGAGTTGCTGCGGGAGCTGATCGACTGACGAGGCGCTGAAGGCGCTGCGGGTTTTCATCAGCCGGGCCAACTGCTGGATGCCCAGCAAGTGGCCGACGTTGTGAACGGAAGGATTGCCGGCGTAGAAGCCGACGGCGTTGTTGCCATGCTGCCGGATCAACGTGGCGATACGCTCGGCGGCAAATTCAAAGGCTTCATCCCAGCCGATCTCCTGCCAGTTGACACCGTTGCGTTTCATCGGCCTGCGCAGGCGGTCCGGGTCCTCGTGAATATCTTTCAGCGCCACCGCTTTGGGGCAAATGTGGCCGCGGCTGAAGGGGTCGGCATCGTCGCCGCGAATCGACACGATCTGTTCGCCGTCGAGCTTGAATTCAAGGCCGCAAATGGCTTCGCACAGGTTGCAGGCGCGGTACTCGGTGCGTTGACTGTTTTCACTCATGCCGCGGTTCCCCAAGATTTCGTTGACGGGATGGAAACATCAGTAGGTCAGCGTGAACTGGCCCGGCTGAATGTCCAGCGTGCCTTGCGCGCCGAAGGGCAGCGTCAGTTTTCGCGCGACATGTCCGAACGGCAGGCCGGTCAGCACCGGGATCGGCAGCAGCTCGCGCAGCGTCTCGACGACGTGCTCCATCGAATACGGAAAGCGGCCGGCTTCCGGTTCGCAGTCGGTGAAATCACCGAACACGATGGCCTGTTGTTGTTGCAGGATCCCAGCATGGAAGAGTTGCAGGCACATGCGCTCGATGGCGTAGGGTTCTTCGCCGATTTCTTCCAGGAACAGGATGCCGCCGTCGATGGCAGGAAGGTAGGCCGTGCCGACCAGGTGCGCCAGCAGAGACAGATTGCTTCCCCACAGCGTGCCCTGCAACGACCGGGGACCATACGGGTGCGAGCATGCGAATGGGCCGGCCTGCACCGCCTCGCCGCGAAGCGCCGGCCAGCAGTGCGCGGCGGTGAAGGCATGATCGGCCTGGACCCCGGCCGCATCATCGGCGCCGCCGAAGTCGATTGCCGCGCCTGGACCGGCGAAGGTGATCAGTTCGCACTTCGCCAGTGTGGCGAGGTTAAGCGCGGTGAAATCGCTGAAACCCACCAGCGATTTTTGCGCCGACGCAACCAGTCTCCAGTCGATACGGTGCAGCAGGCGCGACCAGCCATAACCGCCGCGAATCATCATCAAGGCGTCGACCGACGGGTCGGCGAGCAACTGGTGAAAGCCCGCCAGGCGCTGTTCATCGGTGCCGGCAAAGTAACGAAACTCTGCGTCGGCATGCGCCGCAACCACCACCTTGAAGCCGAGCGCCTGTAGGAGCGCGACGGACTTTTCGTGCCGTTCAATGTTGATCACGCCGGACGGGGCAAACAAGCCGATCGTTCCGCCCGGCAATAGCGGGCGCGGCACTGAAAAACGCGGGGACTTCAAGACTTCTGCCGCATTTCGTTGAACGCGAGCAGGTTGCCGTCGGGATCCTTGACGACAAACCAGCGTTTGCCCCAGTGGTTGTCCTCCGGCGCAATGACGACGTGATCGCCAGCGGGAATCTTCGCGAAACGCGCATCGGCATCGTGAATATCGAGATGCACGGTCGGCGAGTGCGGGTGCGCCTTGGCGGCGATATCGCGCATGTCGGCGGCGCTGTGCGCCTCGGCGATCACCACCTTGATGCCGCCGCCCGCCAGCTGGGCACCACGCTTGCCGGTGTTGTCGGTCCACTCGCTCATCACCTGCCAGCCGAGCAGCTCGCGATAAAACTTCATCGACGCATCAAAATCCTGCGGGGCGATGAACAAGTGATGAAAACGATCTGGCATGAAGTGGCTGCTATTTGCGCGTGGCCTGGGCGTCGACCACGGCAAGCGCGGTCATGTTGATAATACGCCGCACCGTGGCGGTGGGGGTAACGATATGCACCGGCATGGCGCTGCCGAGGAGGATGGGGCCGATGGTGATGCCGCTGCCTGCCGCCGACTTGAGCAGGTTGAAGGAAATGTTGGCGGCATCCAACGTGGGCATAATCAGCAGGTTGGCGTCGCCGGTGAGCGTCGAATGTGGAAAAACTGTTTTTCGCACTTCCTCGGACAGGGCTGCGTCGCCGTGCATTTCGCCATCGATCTCAAGATCGGGTGCGAGCTGCTTGATCAGCGCCAGCGCGTAACGCATCTTGGCGGCGGACGGCGCATCCGAGGTGCCGAAAGAGGAATGCGACAGCAATGCGGCCTTGGGTACCAGGCCGAAGCGGCGCACTTCCTCGGCCGCGAGCAGGGTCATCTCGGCGATTTGTTCAGGGGTCGGGTCCGGATTGACATAAGTATCGCAAATGAAAACCGTCTGCTTCGGCAGCATCAGCGCGTTCATCGCATAATAGTCTTTGACGCCCTTGCGGCGGCCGATCACCTGGTCGATGTATTGCAGGTGCAGGCCGTGCGTGCCGAAGGTGCCGCAGAGCATGGCGTCGGCATCGCCCTTGTGCATCATCATGGCGCCGATCAGGGTCAGGCGCCGCCGCATTTCGATTTTGGCATAGGTTTCGGATACGCCGCGGCGCGCGGTCAGCTTGTAGTATTCCTGCCAGTAGTCGCGGTAGCGCTCATCGTACTCGGGATTGACGACGTCAAAATCGACGCCCGCCTTGAGCCGCAGGCCGAATTTCTCAATGCGCTTTTCCAGGATCAGCGGCCGGCCGACCAGAATGGGCCGGGCAAGTTTTTCATCGACCACGAACTGCACGGCGCGCAGGATGCGTTCTTCCTCGCCCTCTGCGTAAACCACGCGCTTGGGCGCCTGCTTGGCCTTGAAGAACAGCGGCTTCATGATCAGGCCGGAGTGATAGACGAACTGATCGAGGCGTTGCAGGTAGGCCGGCCAATCGGTGATCGGACTGGTGGCCACACCGCTTTCCATGGCCGCTCGCGCCACCGCTGGAGCGACCTTGGCAATCAGGCGCGGATCGAACGGCTTGGGGATGAGGTAGTCCGGGCCGAACCCGGAACTGGTTTCCCCATAGGCCATGGCGACGATGTCAGACTGCTCGGCCTGGGCAAGTTCCGCGATCGCATTGACTGCCGCCAGTTTCATCGCTTCATTGATGGTGGTGGCGCCGACATCGAGCGCACCGCGAAAAATAAAGGGAAAGCAAAGCACGTTGTTGATCTGGTTCGGATAATCCGAGCGGCCGGTGCCGATGACGGCGTCATCACGCACGGCGCGAATCTGCTCGGGGAGGATTTCCGGATTCGGGTTCGCCAGCGCGAAGATCAGCGGCCGCTTGCCCATGCGCTTCACCATGTCCTCCTTCAAAACGCCGCCGGCGGATAGGCCGAGAAATACATCGGCATCGTCAATGACCTCGCCCAGCGTGCGGGCCGGCGTGTCCTTGGCGTAGCGATCCTTGTTTGGGTCCATCTCCTCTTTGCGGCCGCGGTAAACCACGCCGGCGATATCGGTGACCCAGATGTGCGACATCTTCATGCCGAGCGCCACCAGCATGTCCAGGCAGGCGAGGGCGGCGGCGCCGGCGCCCGAAGCCACCAGCTTCACTTCCGAGATGTCCTTGCCGACGACCTTCAATCCATTGACGATGGCCGCGCCGACGATGATCGCAGTGCCATGCTGGTCATCGTGGAAGACCGGAATCTTCATGCGCTCACGGAGCTTCTTTTCCACGTAGAAGCATTCCGGCGCCTTGATGTCCTCGAGGTTGATGCCGCCGAAAGTCGGTTCGAGCGAGGCGATGATGTCCACCAGCTTGTCCGGATCGCGCTCGTTGATTTCAATATCGAATACGTCGATGCCGGCGAACTTTTTGAACAGGACCGCCTTGCCTTCCATCACGGGCTTGGCCGCCAGCGGACCGATGGCCCCCAGTCCCAGCACGGCAGTGCCGTTGGTGATCACGGCGACCAGATTGCCGCGCGCGGTCAGGTTGCGCGCCTCGGCGGGATTCTCGACGATTGCCTCGCAGACCGCGGCGACGCCGGGCGTGTAGGCCAGCCCCAGATCGCGTTGGGTGGCAAGCGGCTTGGTCGAGGAAATCTCGATCTTCCCGGGAACCGGGAGGCGGTGATATTCGAGGGCAGCGTGTTTCAGATCATCTTGCATGTTGGTTCCACCTGAGGCGGGCGCCGCGTCGCAAAACCGTGCACCGCGCTGTTTGAAGAATGACAAAAGCCAGGGAGCTGACAGGAGCCTCGAAACGGCTATCAAGAGTCGTTTTACTTTCAAACGAGTTTATCACGGTCATTCTTGCTGCTCGTCGGGGTAACGATACGTGGTCGGCAGCGGAGAAACTCACAGGTCAAATGGGACTTGACAAACATAACCATATAACCAAGAATATGGTTATGAATAGAGATTACACCAAAGCCATACCAACCGCATGGAAGAACATTTCCCGGGTGTTCACCGCCCTTGGCGATGAGCATCGCCAGCGCATCCTGTTGACCTTCGAGCCAGGCGAGCGCCTGAATGTGGGGCAGATCGTCGAAGTGTCTACATTGTCCCGCTCGGCAGTGTCGCATCACCTGAAAATCCTGCACGGCGCCGGTGTGCTCGACAGCGAAAAGATCGGCAAGGAAGTGTACTTCTGGCTGAACAAGAAGCCGGTGCGGGAATCGCTGGTGGCGGTGATGGATTACCTGAAAACGCAGTAAAAAAATTTGCTCCAATGCGTCGAAATATTTGGTTATGAGAAAGGATGAGTCATGATCGTTTCGTTGATTGCCCTGTTGGGCGCCTGCTTCATCATCGAGTGGGTGCGCCCCGGCTGGAAACAGCCCATTCGTCGCGAATGGACATATCGCGTGTTGTTTCTTGCCGCATTCGAACTGTGCGTGGTGTTGGCAATTGGCACGGCCGTCAGGGATTGGTGGCGTCTACCGTCATTCTTCGACTGGAGCACTTTCCATCCGGCGGTGGGCGGCGCGCTCGCCTATCTGGCGGCCAGCTTCGCCTTCTACTGGTGGCATCGTGCGCGGCATGAATGCGAATCGTTATGGCGGGTGTTCCATCAACTTCATCACAGCCCCGGGCGGCTGGAGACGCTGACGGCCTTTTACAAGCATCCGCTCGAGGCGGCCGCGAATTCATTGTTGAGCGCCGTGCTTGTCTATCTTCTATTTGGACTTGATTTGGCCGGGGCGAGTTTCTATACAGGCCTTACCGTTGCGGCGCAATTGCTGGTGCACCTGAACACGACGACACCGCAGGGCATGGGATATTTTTTTCAGCGGCCTGAAATGCATCGTGTCCATCACCAGCCGGGCACCGAGCACCTGAACTACTCGGACCTGCCGTTGTGGGATATTCTGTTTGGGACTTTCCACAATCCAGCGAACTTCAGTGGCGTGTGCGGCTTTACCGCGCGCCGGGAAGCGCAACTGGGCGACATGTTGCAGTTCCATGATGTGCACAGGAAATCGGAAAACGCACCGGCACGGAGGGGCGCGCATGGGTAGGAGAGAGTTTCTTTCCACAGGAATTGCCGTGATGGCGGGCGCCGCGTGGCCGGCTGCTGCATTGCGGCTGGACGAGGGTGCCAGTCTCTTCAATCCCTGCGGCCGCCTGGGCGATGAATTGCGCCGGCATCCGCTGACGCTGGCGGCATTCGATGGCTTGAGTGGGGAAAACGTCTGGGATTGCCATGCGCATCTGCTGGGACTGGGCGAGTCCGGCGGAGGCGCCTGGGTCACGCCAAAGATGCAATCAATATGGCGCCTCAGGTTGTACGCGCAGTATCGTTTTTACCTGAATGCCTCCTGTGTCGATCCGGCAAACAAGAACGTCGATGGCGATTTCCTGGCGCGGCTGCTGGCATTGATGGATGATTTCCCGCCAGGCGTCCGGGCGATGGTGATGGCCTTCGACCGAACCCACAATGTAGACGGCAAAGCGGACATGGAAAGGTCTGCCTTTTACTTGCCCAACGGCTACGCCGGCGACATCGCCGCGCGGAATCCGGCGCGGCTGAGGTGGACGGCGTCGATCCATCCCTATCGCATTGACGCCGTCGATGCGCTGGCCGAGGCGGCGGAACGAGGCGCCGTCGCGGTGAAATGGCTGCCGCCCGCCATGGGCATCGATCCGGCCTCGCCCAAATGTGATGCGTTCTATGAAGCCATGGTCAGGCATCGCCTGCCGTTGATTACGCACGGCGGTGAGGAAAAAGCGGTCGAGGGCGCGCACCTGCCGGCGCTCGGCAATGTCCTGAAACTGCGACGTCCCCTGGAACACGGTGTACGCGTGGTCGTCGCGCATTGCGCCAGTCTTGGCAGCGACATCGATATCGACAAGGGCCCGCAAGGACCGCGCACCGGTTGCTTCGAACTGTTTGAGCGCTTGATGGCGGTGCGAGAATTCGATGGCCGATTGTTCGGTGATATTTCTGCCTTGCCGCAAACCAACCGGATGCCATACCTTGCCCGTATTCTTGGGCACGAAGATTGGCGGGGTCGGCTGGTGAATGGATCGGACTATCCCTTGCCGGGTGTGTTTCCACTGTTTTCGGTAGATGCCTTTGTCGAGCGCGGCTGGCTTACCCGTCTGGTGGGCGAACACTTGAAACAGGTGCGCGGCGCCAATCCGCTCATGTTTGATTTCCTGTTGAAGCGACACCTGCGGATCGACGGCATCCAGTTCGGCAACGATGTTTTTGAAACCGCGCGCATTTTCCGCCGCAAATCATAGGGCCCCAACATGCCACAGCCTAAAACGCAAAGCCAGTTTCAGTTGCTGACCCAGCGGCGCTTTGCACCCTTCTTCTGGACGCAGTTTCTTGGCGCCGGCAACGACAATATTTTCAAATTCGCCTTTACGGTGCTCGCGACCTATCACGCCGCGGAGTGGGGCGGCCTCGATCCCAAGATCGCGGGCCCGGTGATTGGCGGCCTGTTCATCCTGCCGTTTGTGTTGTTCTCCGCCACGGCCGGGCAGCTTGCCGACAAATACGATCGCGCCGCCATTGCGCGCATGGTAAAAAATCTTGAGATCGCCTTCATGCTGGTAATCGCCGCCGGCTTCATCTGGGCCATTCCGGCCTGTCTGTTCATCGGCGTGTTCCTGATGGGCTGTCACTCGACCATTTTCGGTCCTGCCAAGTTCGCCTATCTTCCGCAGCACCTGGACAATGCCGAACTGACCGGCGGCAACGGGCTGGTCGAGATGGGCACGTTCGTGGCAATCCTCCTCGGCACCATGCTGGGCGGCGCGCTGGTGGCGATGCCGGGTGTCGGCCCGACCTGGGTTGCCACCGTGTCGCTGGTGGTGGCGCTGCTGGGCCGCGTTGCCGCCGGATTTATTCCGGCATCCCCTGCACCCGAGCCGGACCTCAAGGTCAACTGGAATCCGTTTACCGAGACCTGGGCCAACCTCAAGATTGCCAACCAGAATCGCGCGGTATTCCTGTCGATGATCGGTATTTCCTGGCTGTGGTTTTTCGGCTCGATCTTCCTGACTTCGTTTACCGGCTTTGCCAAGGAAGTGCTGTCGGGCAACGAACAGGTGGTGACGCTGTTGCTGGCAACGTTCTCGGTCGGCATCGGCCTTGGTTCGATACTCTGCGAGAAGATGTCGGGTCACAAGATCGAAATCGGCCTGGTGCCGTTTGGCTCGATCGGCATGACCCTGTTTGCGGTGGATCTGTATTTCGCTTCACGAGGGATGAAGTCCACCGCGATGATCGGTGCCGCCGACTTCATGGAGACCGGCGCCAACTGGCGCATCCTGGCGGATCTGTTCCTGCTGGCGATGTTCGCTGGCTTCTATAGCGTGCCGCTGTATTCGATGATGCAGGCGCGCACCGAACCGAATTTCCGTGCGCGCATCATCGCCGCGAACAACATCCTCAATGCGCTCTTTATGGTGGTGGCCGCCGTCATGGCGAGCGCGATTCTACAGGCGGGGCTGACGCTGCCCGAACTGTTCCTGACGGTGGCGCTGATGAATGCTGCCGTCGCATTGTTTATCTACAAGCTGGTGCCTGAGTTCCTGATGCGTTTCATCATCTGGATGCTGATCCATACGTTCTACAAGGTGGAGGAGCACGGCCTGGAAAATGTTCCCGATGAGGGCGCCTGCGTACTGGTGTGCAATCACGTCAGCTTTGTCGATGCGCTGGTGATCGCCGGATGCATCCAGCGCCCGGTACGCTTCGTCATGGATCATCGAATATTCAAGGTGCCGGTGCTGAATTTCGTGTTCCGCACCGCCGGCACCATCCCGATCGCCTCAGCCAAGGAAGATCCGGTGATGCTGGAGAAGGCCTACGAGCGTATCGACGCCTATCT
>JANNGY010000120.1:0-2009 GCA_031404095.1 Betaproteobacteria bacterium
AATGCCAGATCAATATCGACCGACAAGCGCGGCATGTCGCGGACGAACAAATTGATCGCTGTTCCACCCTTCAACGCAAAACACTGCTCAAGCGCAACAAAAGGCAGCACACCCACCAGCAGCGACACTTGGGGAAAATACGGGTTATCGCGCGTGATCATCGAGATCGCTCGGGAGCGTGATCATGTACCGGGGATGCAACGTCCCCCCAGGCACCAACATTCGCTTGCCTTTGCCCAATGTGAACTTTGAATGGTCAAGATGCTTGAACCACGCATGCCCATGCCGTTCGGCGAGCGCGAGAAACAGGCGCTTCACTTTGATGCTGGTACACGCTTTCAGGAGTTTCAAGAGCAGCGCGGGACGAAGATTGACCAGACCCTGCATCAGCACATCCGCCTCCTGCACCGATTCGCGGTTCGGCACGTCTTGCAATAGTTCAAGGATGGCCCGTTCGTCGGAGGAGTAACAGAGTGGATAGTTCCACGCGCCCCACTTGTCGTTAAAGAGCCCGGCAGCATCGAGCGTGCCGGTCGCAAGCACGCCGGTATTTGCATCGCGCATGACACGCAGCGCACCGAACATTGCGTCACTCCGTACTTCAAAGCGTTCCGGCACACCGAGAGCGTTGACCCAGGCCGGCAGTGTGGCCGGACCGTAGAGCCGTATTGTTTCGTTGCCGCGCATCGGGAGATAATGCGCGCGCCCCTGTTGGATGAGTGCCGAGCGTCCACCAATGTGAAGTGAAAACTCAGAAAGGCGTTGAAGACTGGCCACCACGTGTTGCCATTGCAGTGGCGGACCTGGGCGCCGGTACACGCCGCGTGCGGGAGAGATTAGCCAGCCACCCGCCGTGTATTTCTTCAACAGCGCGCCCGAATAGCCATTCTCAACGAGCCATGACGCCGGCACGACCTGCCCTTCCATCAGCAGGTCTTGGATCTTGTTCAATTTTTCGTATCTTTGGGTACCCATGGTTTATAAATTACGCTATAATTAAACTGACGTCAAGTTTATAAAACGCGTTATTTATATCCCAAGGGTTACCTATTTCTAAACAAATCAAACCGTACGGACTTCCCCCCCTCAGGCCCTCCCCAAAACGGCAGCATGCGGTTCAACGCATCGAGAATGTCCTTCGGCGTGCGGTAGTTGATGTCCGAGCGCAGGCTCACCCAGCCTGGGAGCGGCACGCTCGGGCGGCCGTAGAGGTTTTGCATCGGGTCTTCCAGCCACCAGGCGCGGCCGCCGGGGCGCAGGAAGCGCATCAGGTTGTTTGCCCAGCTTTCCTGGAAATCCTGTCCTTCGTCGATGATCAGTTCATCGAAGCAGCCGGTCGCATCGGGCGTGTGGCCATCTAGCGCCGCCTCGATCTGGGCGAAGGCGCCGGGCTGGTCGAAATCGGGTGGCTCCCCGCGGGCGCGGCGCAGGCGATCGCCCAACTGGTGGTAGGCCGCCACCTCGCCACCGGCCGGCGCGATCAGCGCGATGTGGTCGGCGAGCGGGCGGTTGTAGCAGACATAGAGTGGGCGTCGGCCGGCCGCAATGGAATCGCGATAGACCGCCATCGCGAGCTGCGTCTTGCCCGAGCCCGCGGTGGCGATCACGCGCAGGCGAAACGGATCGCACTCGATCTTGCGCGCCCACAGCGCGAGCCCGCCGGAGAGGCGCGTGGTAAGCGTCTGCGCCTCGCCGACCAGCGCATTCACGTCCGGCACGAGTTGCAGGATATCGCCGAAAAAGCGCTGGATCTTCTCCTTCGCCGGCAGCTCCTCGCCCGATTCCGGCAGGATCGTGCGGATGATCGCGAGAAAACTATCCTTCTTCGCCGAATCAACTGTTTTTCCCCTCTCCCGTTTACGGGTGTGGGTGGCCGACAGGCCGGGAGAGGGTGAAGCAGGGATTTCGAGGCGCATGCGCCGAGCCTGCTGAACGGTGGCCCGATGCAGCGGGCCCCGCGCCCTGCAAGGGACACGGTATCCCGAAAAATGGAAATATCAATAATGGGG
>JANNGY010000121.1:0-3474 GCA_031404095.1 Betaproteobacteria bacterium
GCCGAAATGCTCACCGGCGGCGTCGGCATCGGCTTCTGGGTCTGGGACGAATGGAACAACCTGAACGTGGCGCACATCCTCATCGCCATCTTCGTCATCGGCCTGGTCGGCCTGGTGCTGGAATGGCTGCTGGTGTCGCTGGCGCGGCGCTTCGAGTTCAGCTGAAGGGACCTGCCCACCATGATCAACAGCTCCCCCACCGTGCGCACCGACCGCACCTTGCACGTCGAAGACGTGGGCATGGTCTTCGACACCCCACGCGGTCCCTTCGTGGCGCTGCGCGACATCAACCTGGACATCCGGCGCGGCGAGTTCGTCACGCTGATCGGCCATTCGGGCTGCGGCAAGTCCACGCTGCTGAATCTGGTGGCCGGGCTGACCACACCCACCAGCGGCTTGATGCTGCTCGAAGAGCGCGAACTGCGCGGCCCCGGGCCGGACCGGGGTGTGGTCTTCCAGAACCACTCGCTGCTGCCCTGGCTCAGCTGCTACGGCAACGTGCACCTGGCGGTGGATCGTGTCTTCGGCGAAAACGAGTCCAAGGCACAGGTGCGCGAGCGTTGCCTGGCAGCGCTTGAACTGGTGGGCCTGACGCACGCCGAGCAGAAGCATCCCAACGAAATCTCCGGCGGCATGAAGCAGCGCGTCGGCATCGCCCGGGCCATCGCCATGCAACCGAAAGTGCTGCTGCTCGATGAGCCGTTCGGTGCGCTCGACGCACTGACCCGCGCCAAACTGCAGGATGAACTGATGAGAATCGTTGCCCAACTGAAAAGCACGGTGATCATGGTCACCCACGATGTGGATGAGGCGGTATTGTTGTCGGATCGCATCGTGATGATGACCAACGGCCCGGCGGCGACCATTGGCGATGTGGTCGAGGTGACATTGCCGAAGCCGCGCGATCGCCTGCAACTGCTGGCCGATCCGGTGTACCTGGATTGCCGCAAGCGGGTGCTGGAGTTTCTGTATCAGAAGCAACTCAGGGCGGCCGCGTGACAGTAATGTTGTCGTCCTCGCGAAGGGTGCGCCAGGTGTTTCGCGAAGTACCGCTTCGCGCCTGGCAAACCGGAATCCGATGCAGCGGATTCCGTGGCCCGGGACCCATTGTCAATTGCCAAAAGCAAGTGGGTCCCCGCTTGCGCGAGGACGACAGTAATTTTTTGATCATCACCTCAAGATGAAAATGGAAAAAATGAAACTCGTCGTGGTCGGCAACGGCATGGCCGGCATTCGTACGGTCGAGGAGCTGTTGAAACTCACGCCCGAACTCTACGACATCGCTGTGTTCGGTGCCGAGCCGCACCCGAACTACAACCGCATCCTGCTCTCTCCCGTGCTGGCGGGAGAGCAGACGCTGCCGGACATCATCTTGAATGACCTCGACTGGTACCAGCAGAATCACATCCGCCTGCACACCAGCAAGAAAGTGGTAAAGATCGACCGCCGCGCGCGCGAAGTGATCGCCGACGATGGCACCCGCGAGCCGTATGATCGCCTGCTGCTCGCCACCGGTTCCAACCCCTTCATCCTGCCGCTGCCGGGCAAGGAGCTCGAAGGGGTTCTGACGTATCGCGATATTCACGACACGGAAAGCATGATTGCCGCTGCCAGCCAATACAAGGATGCGGTGGTGATTGGCGGAGGGCTGCTCGGACTGGAGGCCGCGAATGGCCTCAAGCTGCGCGGCATGAACGTGACGGTGGTGCATGTGATGCCGTGGCTGATGGAGCGCCAGCTCGACCGGACCGCGGCCGGCATGCTGCAAAAGACCCTCGAAGCCAAGGGCCTGCAATTCCGCCTGGAAGCGAATACCGAGGCGCTGGTTGGCGATGCGGATGGCGGCAAGGGCGGCCGGGTGCGAGCGGTGAAACTGAAAACCGGTGAAGAAATTCCCGCGCAACTGGTGGTGATGGCGGTCGGCATCCGCCCGAACACGACACTGGCCGAGTCGGCCGGCCTGCATTGCTCAGTTGCCAAACCCGGGGGTCTCGTCGTGAACGACACCATGCAGACCTACGACCCGCGCATCTACGCCGTCGGCGAATGCGTGAGCCATCGTGGCATCGCTTACGGGCTGGTGGCGCCACTGTTCGAACAGGCCAAGGTCTGTGCGAATCACCTCGCGCACTACGGCATCGGCCGCTACACCGGCTCGCTGCTGTCGACCAAGCTCAAGGTTACCGGCGTTGATCTGTTTTCCGCCGGCAACCTCAGCGGTGGCGAAGGCTGCGAGGACATTGTGCTGGCCGATCCGGGCGCCGGGGTCTACAAGCGCCTCGTCATCAAGGACGACAAGCTGGTCGGCGCGGTGATGGTCGGCGACACTATAGACGGCACCTGGTTTTTCAAGCTGCTGCGCGACGGCACCAACGTGTCTGCCATGCGCGACCGGCTGATGTTCGGCGAATCCAATCTCGGCGACACCGGCCACCAGGGCCAGAGCCGGGCGCTGACCATGACCGATGCCGCCGAAGTCTGCGGCTGCAACGGCGTGTGCAAAGGGGCCATCGTCAAGGCCATCAAAGACAAGGGTCTGTTCACGCTCGATGAGGTACGCAAGCACACCAAGGCCTCCAGCTCCTGCGGCTCCTGCACCGGACTGGTCGAGCAGATCCTGATGTTCACCGCCGGCGGCGATTATTCGGAAGCGCCGAAAAAGAAAGCCATGTGCGGCTGTACCGACCGCACCCACCAGGAGGTACGCGATGCAATTCGCGCCCAACACCTGCTGTCGATTCCGGATGTGTACCAATTCATGGAATGGCGCACGCCCAATGGATGCGCGAGCTGCCGCCCGGCGATCAATTTCTACCTGCTGTCCACCTGGCCGCGCGAGGCGAAGGACGATCCGCAGTCGCGCTTCATCAACGAGCGCTCGCACGCCAATATCCAGAAGGATGGCACCTACTCGGTGATTCCGCGCATGTGGGGCGGAGAAACCAGTAGCGGTGACTTGCGCCGTATTGCCGATGTGGTCGACAAGTACCAGGTTCGCACCGTGAAGGTGACCGGCGGGCAACGTCTCGATTTACTCGGCATCAAGAAGGAAGACCTGCCGGCGGTATGGAGGGAGCTCGACATGCCCTCCGGCCACGCCTATGCCAAGGCGCTGCGCACGGTGAAGACCTGCGTGGGCTCGGAATGGTGCCGCTTCGGTACCCAGGATTCGACGCGCATGGGCCAGGAACTGGAGCGCGCGCTGTGGCGCATGCAGGCGCCGCACAAGGTGAAACTGGCCGTGTCGGGCTGTCCGCGCAATTGCGCCGAATCGGGCATCAAGGATGTCGGCGTGATCGGCGTCGATTCCGGCTGGGAAATTTATGTCGCCGGCAACGGTGGCATCAAGACCGAAGTCGCGCAGTTCTTCTGCAAGGTGAAGACCAATGCGCCGCTCACCAATGCGCCGCTGACCAATGCCGTGGTCGAGGTCAATGCCCTCACCAACGCCCCGCTCACCAACGTGACGCTCAC
>JANNGY010000122.1:0-7905 GCA_031404095.1 Betaproteobacteria bacterium
AAATCGCCCCTGTGGGCACATTTACCGTGCGCCGCGCGCTGCCCGACACCGCCCGCAAGTCGGTCGGCCCCTGGGTATTTCTCGATCATTTCGGACCATTCCGCGTCAAGCCCGGCGAGGACGGCGTCGGCGCGCATCCGCACGCGGGCATCGAAACCGTGACCTATTTGCTGTCGGGCCGTAACCAGCATCGCGATTCGGCCGGACATGCCGGGATCGTCGGGCCCGGCGGGGCGCAATGGATGACGTCGGGCCGCGGCATCATCCATGCGGAGGCGCCGCTGGCCGAGAACGAGGCCGAAATGACCATGCACGGTATCCAGTTGTGGACGACGCTGCCGCGCGCACTGAAATTGATTCCGCCGCGTTATCAGCGTATCGAAGCTGCGGCGATCCCCGAAATTGAACTGGCGAACGGACGTGTGCGTGTCGTGGCCGGTGACTACGCATCGCATCGGGGGCCGGCGGAAACGTTTATGCCGTTGCTGCTCTGGCATGTCGCGCTCGAGGCCGGGGGAGACTTCAAGGCGGCGATTCCGGACACATATGAATTGGCGGCCTACGTCATTTCCGGTGAGGCGCAAATTGGCGCAGGTCATCGCGCGGTGGCGGGCCAACTGGTGATCTACAAGGACGAGGACGGTGATATCGGGCTTTCCAACGCCGGCGAGGGCACACTGGATGTCCTGTTGCTGGGCGGCGCGCCCGCGGAGGGGCCGCTGGTATTTCACGGGCCGTTCGTGATGAATTCTGTCGAGCAGGTGCGCCATGCGGAGCGCGCCTATCATGGCGGGCAGATGGGCACGCTGGCGGAGGCCTGATCGTCCAGGATCCGCGCATTAACCAACAAATCAATTTCATGGAGATGTAAATGGCCAGTGCAAGAATTCTCGCCTTCGCCGGCAGTGCCCGCAAGGATTCCTGGAACCGCAAGGTGCTCGAGGTGGCGGTAGCAGGTGCGCGCGCCGCAGGCGCAGAGGCAACCGTCGTCAACTTGCGCGACTACCCGATGCCGATCTACGACGCGGACTGGCACACCGAAAACGGGGTTCCGGCGCCGATGCTCGAATTGCGCAAGCTGATGATGGAAGCCAATGGCCTGCTGATTGCAAGTCCGGAATACACCGCCTCCATCACGCCGCTATTGAAAAACACTATCGACTGGCTGTCGCAGTCGGTGAACGGCGAAAGCGGCAATGCGCCATTCGAGGGCAAAGTTGGCGGCCTGATGGGCGCATCCAACGGCGCCTTCGGCACTATCCGCGCGCTGCCGCACATTTCGTACATCTTGTCCAACCTCGGCGTATTCATGCTGCCGGTGGTGGCGGTGCCGGGGGTGGCCAAGGCGTATGACGAATCCGGCAGCATGACCAATGAACGCACGAAAGAAATGCTGGCCGGACTTGGCGCCCGTTTGGCGCACGCCATCGTCAAGCTGGGTTAGCTGGCATCGTGGTTGGGTGCTGCCGCATGATTGGCATCACCTATCGTTTCCATTGACATTTCTCATTGGCGCTGTCCGCGCTCGACGCGCAAAATAGCTTTATCGAATCAGTTCAGGAGAAGGCACGTGGCAAAGAAGGCGGCGGGCGGGTTGGCGATAAACCTGGGTATCAATGAGAAGGATCGGGCGAAAATTGCCGACGGGCTGTCACGACTGCTCGCCGACACCTATACGCTTTATTTGAAGACCCATAACTTTCACTGGAACGTGAAGGGTCCCATGTTCCAGACGCTGCACCTGAGGTTCGAGACGCAATACAACGAACTCGCGCTGGCGGTGGACCTGATCGCGGAGCGAATTCGCGCGCTGGGGTTTCCCGCCCCGGGCACCTACAAGCAATACGCGAAGCTCTCCTCCATCAAGGAAACCGGTGGCGTGCCGGAGGCGACGCACATGATTCGCCTGCTGGTTGAAGGCCAGGA
Organism: Betaproteobacteria bacterium; assembly: GCA_031404095.1. Classification (GTDB taxonomy): domain Bacteria; phylum Pseudomonadota; class Gammaproteobacteria; order Burkholderiales; family Usitatibacteraceae; genus UKL13-2. The sequence continues at coordinate 1,927 of JANNGY010000122.1, forward strand.
GGCCGTGGTGCGCACTGCGCGGAACATATTTCCCGTCGTCGACAAGGCGAGCGATGAACCGACTGCCGACTTGCTCACCCAACGCATGCAAGTCCATGAAAAGACGGCATGGATGCTGCGCTCGCTGCTGGAAAAGTAGACTTGAAAACCGGAGTGGCAACGCCCGTTAGAGAATCTTCCATTACTTCACGAATGCCGCCATGGCCACCATCGAACTGACCAAAGACAACTTCAACGCAACGATCGAAAACAACGATGTTGTCATCGTCGACTTCTGGGCGCCCTGGTGCGGACCCTGCCGCATGTTCGCGCCCACCTTTGAGGCGGTGGCAGAGCAACATCCAAACGTGGTTTTCGCCAAACTGAACACCGAGGACCAGCAGGATCTCGCGGCGTCATTCAATATTCGCTCGATCCCGACCCTGATGGTGTTCCGCGAGAAGGTCATCATTTTTTCGCAGGCGGGAATGCTGCCGAAATCAGGGCTCGAACAGGTCGTGCAGAAATCCCTGGAAGTCGACATGGCAATCGTGCATGCGGAAATCGCGGCGCAGGAAAGTCAGTCGGCTACTTAACCGCCTCCAATGCCCGCGCCAAGCGGGCATTTTTCTCCGTGTTGGCGGGATTCGCCGCATGAAACCGCGCATTTGAGATAATGCGCGCACTCCCATTCAGGCGCAGCCGACATGCTCCCCTCCTTTTCCCCGATACGCGAAGCGTTTCTCGCGGATGAATCCCGCGTTCTCGACACGCTCCTGCAAAACGCAAAGCTGCCTGCTGACAAGAACGCCGCCGTCGATGCAACCGCGCGAAAATTGGTCGCGGCAGTCCGTGGCCGCCAGCGTGAAAACGTCGGCATGCAGTCCTTCCTGACGCAGTACGATCTCTCAACACAGGAGGGCGTGCTGCTGATGTGTGTGGCGGAAGCGCTGCTGCGGATTCCCGATGCGGCCACGGCCGACAAACTCATCAAGGACAAGTTTTCGCAGGGTGACTGGAAGAAGCACCTGGGTGCGTCGGATTCACTGCTGGTCAATGCCGGAACCTGGGGCATGATGTTGACCGGCAAACTGGTCGCGCCGTCAGCCGACAGTTTTGGTGACATCGGCGGCTGGCTGACCCGGCTGGCTGCCCGTGCCGGCGAGCCGATCGTGCGCACGGCACTCAAGCAGGGCATGAAGCTGATGGCCGAACAGTTCGTCATGGGCCGCACCATTGGCGAAGCGCTCAAGCGCGCGGCATCGGGTGACGAGGCGGCCTATCGCCATTCCTTTGACATGCTCGGCGAAGCGGCGATGACGGCTGCAGACGCCGAGCGCTATTTCACTTCCTACCAGGACGCCATTGCCGCCATATCCCGTTACGCAAAATCCGGGCAGAGCGTGTTTGAAGCGCCCGGAATTTCCATCAAATTGTCCGCCTTGCATCCGCGCTTTGAACTGGCGCACCGGGAAAAGGTCATGGCTGAAATGCTGCCCAAGGTCATGGCGCTGGCCGAACAGGCGCGCGATGGCGGCATCGGCATGACGCTTGATGCCGAGGAAACCGAGCGGCTCGAATTGTCACTTGAACTGTTCGGCGTTATTTACAGGGACCCGCGTTTTGCCGGATATGAAGGGTTCGGCGTCGCCGTGCAGTCCTACCAGAAGCGCGCCGGTCAGGTGATCGACTGGCTGGCGGCACTCGCCGCCAAGCACGACCGGCGCATCATGACGCGGCTGGTAAAAGGCGCTTATTGGGACACCGAAATCAAGCGCGCGCAGATGCAGGGTTTCAGCGCCTATCCGGTGTTCACCCGCAAAGTGAATACCGATGTCTCCTACCTCGCCTGTGCCGCGCAAATGCTGGCGCAACCGCGGGCGTTTTACTGCCAGTTTGCCACTCACAACGCGCACACGGTCGCGACGATCCTGCATCGTGCCGGCGCCGAAGCCGAATTCGAATTCCAGCGCCTGCACGGCATGGGCATGGAGTTGTATGACGCCGTGTTGGCGGGTTCCGTTTCCGCAAAACCCGCCGCTTGCCGGGTATACGCACCGGTGGGCAGTCATGAGGACTTGCTGCCGTACCTGGTGCGGCGCCTGCTGGAAAACGGCGCCAATTCGTCGTTCGTGAATCGAATCGCCGATCCGGACGTATCGGTCGACGACGTCGTCGCCGACCCGATTGCTGGCTGCGAAGGAAATGTCGAAAAGGCGAACGGCAAATTGCCGTTGCCACGGAAACTCTTCCTTGGCTCAGACGTAAGCCGTCTGAATTCCGCCGGTTTCAGCTTCGCGGATGTCACGGCCACCGACACCCTTTATGCGGACATGGCGGCGACCCTTGCGCGCACTGACTTCATTGCCCGTCCCCTGATTGCCGGGGAAGCGATGCGCGGCGCGCCCCTCGACGCCCTGAGCCCGGCCACGCTGGAAAAAATCGGCGTCATCGAGGAAGCCGACGAGCAACTCCTCGACCTGGCGCTTTCGATCACCGCCGGCTATATCCGGGCGCCGATGGCGGCAAGCGAGCGGGCCGCAGTGCTCGACCGGGCGGCCGACATGCTGGAAGCGCGGCGCGCGGTTTTCATCGCGCTGTGCGCGCGCGAGGCCGGCAAGACGCTGCCCGATGCGCTCGGCGAAGTGCGCGAGGCGGTCGACTTTTGCCGTTACTACGCCGAACAGGCGCGGCAATACTTTTCCCGGACGCAGCGCATGGTGGGTCCGACCGGCGAAAACAATGACCTTTACCTGCAGGGAAGAGGCGTTTTTGCCTCCATTTCGCCGTGGAATTTTCCGCTGGCGATATTCATGGGTCAGGTGGCCGCCGCATTCGCCGCCGGCAACGCGGTCATCGCCAAGCCGGCCGAACAATCGCCGATCATCGCCTTTGAGGCCGTCAAACTGTTGCTCGAAGCCGGCATGCCCAAGGACGCGATCGCACTGTTGCCGGGACGCGGCGAAGTCATCGGCGCCAGGCTGGTGGCCGACGCGCGCGTTGCCGGGGTCGCGTTCACTGGCGGGACCTCGACGGCGCAGGCCATCAACCGCGCGCTGGCCAACCGCGGCGGCCCGATCATCCCGTTCATTGCCGAGACCGGTGGCTTGAATGCGATGATCGCCGACTCCTCCGCCTTGCCCGAGCAGGTCGTGAATGATGTGATCGCGTCCGCGTTCAACAGCGCCGGTCAGCGCTGCTCGGCGTTACGCATCCTGTGCGTGCAAAAGGACATCGCGCCCCGCATCGCCACGCTGCTCGCGGGGGCCATGGAGGAACTGCGCCTCGGCGACCCGAAACGGCTGGACAGCGACATCGGCCCGGTCATCGATCGCGAAGCCTTCGACATGCTGGTTGCGCACCGTGAGCGCATGGCCGCGCAATTCCGGCAGATCGGGCAAACTCCATTGCCGCCCGATGTGCCGAAGGGCCATTTTTTCGCGCCCTGTGCATTTGAAATTCCCGCCTTCGACGCGATCAAGAGTGAAGTCTTCGGCCCGGTGCTGCATGTGCTCGCGTTCGAGGCTGACCAGTTGATGAATGTCGTTGATGCCATCAACGACAGCGGCTACGGCCTCACCCTGGGCGTGCATTCCCGGATCGAGGAGACCATCGAGTCAATTCGCGTACGGGCACGGGTCGGCAACCTTTACATCAACCGCAATCAAATCGGCGCCGTGGTCGGGGTACAACCGTTTGGTGGCGAAGGACTTTCCGGCACCGGACCAAAGGCAGGAGGACCGCATTATCTTTTCCGCTTTGCCAGCGAACGAACTGTCACCGTCAATACCGCCGCAGCGGGCGGCAATGCGGCATTGATCGCAAGTTCCGAATAGGCAAGCGCCGTCGCACAACAGCGAGTAACCTGAGTCTTCGTTGTATACCCACGGAGCACAGATGCGTTTCCTGATATGCGGCTTCCTGGTTCTATTGAGCGGATGCGCGGACCTGATGACGGGCCCGTTGCCCGCGGCGGGCGCCGGCCGTCAGGAGAACACGGTACAGCCATTTTCGCTGAGTGCCGTCGGGGAGACCGCGCCGCTCGGCTGGCAGCCCTGGATACTGTCGCGCTTCCTGGCGCGCACTCAGTACGGCATTGTCGATCACGACGGCGAGCGCGTGCTGGCCGCGACAGCAAACATCTCCGCGTCGGGTCTGCTGCAACCCCTGGCGCTGGCCAGCGCGGACTACCCGTATATCAATTGGCGCTGGAAAGTGCCGCAATTGATTCCCGGCGCCAACAATGCCAGCCGGCTGGGCGATGATTCGCCGGTGCGGATCATCGTGGCCTTCGACGGCGACAAGTCCAAACTGGATTTCGAGGACGAGGCATTTGGCCGGACGGTAAAACTGTTCAGCGGCCGCGACATGCCCTATGCCAGCATCCAGTACATCTGGGAAAACCATTTGCCGCGGGAAACAGTGCTGGAAAATGCGCGCACGTCGCGTTCAAAAATGCTGGTGGTCGAAAGCGGGCCCGCACATCTCGGCAAATGGCTGACCTTCAAGCGCGACGTGCGGGCGGATTTCCAACGCCTGTTCGGCGAACCACCCGGATCGATCATTTTTGTCGGCGTGATGACCGATACCAATGCGACCGGCACGCAGGCGATTGCCTACTACGGCGACATTCGTTTTTCGCCCGAAGAGTAGCGAAGCGCCCTCTTTTTCCTAGAGCTTCTTGATTCCCGGCGGCGCCTGTTCGCCCGACAACAACACCAGCATCGAGCGCCCCTCGCCCTTCCAGTAATCCACCGCATCCTGAAACAGCTCAATCACCGTTTCCAGCTGGCTCTCATGATGAGCGCTGAAGGCATCGGTATGGTCGAAGTAGATTGCATAGCCTTCGGCATCGACCCAGTCCATGTCAGTCAGGCAATCGTAGAACGCATCCCAGTTGTTGCCGAAATGCGAGGGAAACTTCATCGCCACGGCGGCATGATTGAGAAACTGCTCCTTCTTCTCGATCTTCTTGCCTTCGAGGTGAAAAAAGGCCATGCCCTTGCCGCGGGCGAGTTTGGTCAATTCCGCGACCGGGACGTGGGCCTTTAACCAGAAGACGCCCCGTGGTGCGTCGCTGGCAAAGGCGTTCTTGAGTTCGGGGGAGGGCATGTCAATCCTTTTCCTGTTCCGGCGCAAGACTATGGAGGCCGGTTCAATGGTTACTCTTTGATGGCTCTGAATGTCGCATAGTGATCGCCGGTGTAGTAGCACGAGAGCTGCTGTTTGCCGCCGCAAACGATGCGCCGGGCCCCGCGGTCACGCGCGCCGGGCGTCTTGACGGTGTATTCGCGGTAGTAGCCCCGTGCCTGTTTGGGCAGGAGTTGTTCGCGATTCGAAAAAGTACTGCCATCCTTGGTGTACGGATAGGGCCCGCCATTGCGGATAAGCGCCAGCGTGGTGCGGCCTTCCTTCGGCAATTCCGCCACGGCCATTGAGGGCATTTCACGCGCATGAATTTGCGCGCCACCGGTCGCCATGAGTAACAGAACCAATGCGATATTGATGAATCTGTTCAAACCCTGCTCCTAAACCAATGCCAATTTTGCCGCCAGTTTCCCATTGAATTTCACCGGGTCGATCACGACGCGTTCGTGCGTGCCCGACGTGATCGCGTCGATACCATCATGCGCGTTGATCGAAAAACTCAACTTGCGACCGTCGACCCTTTCCAGCGTGGCGTCCACGGTCACCATCAGTCCCGGCGGCGTCGCGGCGGTGTGCGACAGGTTAACGTGTGTCCCCACGCTCTGCTCAAGCGGCCAGTCCAGGTGCGGCTTCAGCAGATCGATGCAGGCCCATTCGCACAGCGCAACCAGGTATCCGGTTGCGAGGACTCTCGGCATCACCTGGAAATCCGCCGCCTCCGGATAAATGTTCGCCACGGTCTTCGATTCCGGAATCGTATATCGAAAGGTGTGGCGAATCCCCGCACGCAACGTGGATTTCATGGCGCTATTTGGGCATGGGCGGACAATGCGGGCAAAGTTCGGCGTACAG
>JANNGY010000123.1:0-9288 GCA_031404095.1 Betaproteobacteria bacterium
CATGCTTCAAAATCGAAACCGTGCGGATTGATCGTGCCGTGCGGGCGGCGCAGTCGAATTGTAAATTGCCAGCGATCGCCGGACGCCAGCCGCGCGTGCGGCACGAGTTCATCCTCGGCGCGCCTGCCTTCCGCATACCAGGAAAGGGACAAACGGGCTGGAATGACGGCGCCCGGCGTCAGAATTTTCTCGACATCAAATTCGAAACGGATGCCCCGGTCGGTCAACCGCGGCAGGCCGGAAATCGCGCCGATGACGTCCACATCGCGCGCTTCCCATTCGCGCGGCAATTGATCGACCAACCGCCACTCGGCACGAAGCGTCGCCCACGCAACGCCCAGGGCGGCACAAGCCGCGCCGATAAGCACGGCCCGCGACAACTGAACCAGTGCGCCGCGCCGATGTCTCAATAGCCAGACAGTCGCCAGCGCAGCCATCGGCAACGGCCACCAGTCGAAAGGCGACAACGCGGCCTGCTGTTGCAACCAGAAAATGCCTGCCAGGAAGCCGAGAATTGCGATGCGCACGTTTGTACTTTGCTATTTCAGAAAGGCCGGGATGACAAACGCGACGCAGCTGGCCGATTGCCGTCAGAATAACGAACCGTCCCTCTATCCGCTGACAAGCCCGTTGAAAAAGTTTCTCAAGAACAAGCTGCCCGGCCCGGAAATCATCACCGAAAACCGATTCCTGCGGTTTCTCAGCCCGTGGCTGGGCCATCCGCGCCTTTGGCACATGCATCGGCGCTCGGTGGCGTTGGGTATCGCCATCGGCCTGGTCACCGGCCTGCTGCCGGGACCGGTGCAAATTCTCATGGCGCTGCTGATTTCCATTCCGCTTCGCGCTAATGTGCTGGCAGCGGCCTTCGCGACTTTCTATACCAACCCTTTCACTTTCATTCCGCTCTATATGCTGGCCTATCAGGTCGGCGGACTGGTGACCGGTGAGCCGGTCAATGCGCTGCAAATGCCAAACTTCGCATTCACGACGACCGGCATGCGCAACGCCCTGCCCGATTGGTTTCACTGGATTTCCTCTTTGGGAGACACACTGCTGATCGGCCTCGCCATCCAGGCAGCGGCGACCGCAGTCTGCGGCTATTTCCTGACGCTGATCGCCTGGCGAATCGTTGTCACCCGGCGTTGGCGCAACCGCCATTACCGTCACCGCAAAACATGACAGTACCTAGTGTAGTGCTTCATTCTGTTTGGAACTTATGCAAGTATTCGCATGATCGCCGCCAAATGTGCCTCCTTCCCCCATGAAAATGGGGGACCCCCGAAAAGGGGGCGCAGAGGAGCGAGGTGGTGAAAATGAACTTAAGTCGCATTAAATACGAAGCACTACACTAGACATCCATGACCCCCGACTACTGGAACGACGCCTGCGCGCACCTCGGCAAACGCTGCAAGGTGATGAAGAAGCTCATCAAGGGTTATCCCGAAGCGCAATTGCGCACGCGCGGCGACCCGTTCCAGACGCTGGCGCGCGCGATCGTCGGGCAGCAGATATCGGTGAAAGCCGCCCAATCGGTGTGGAACAAAACTGTCGGCGTTGTCGGCAAAATCACGCCGAAGAACATGCTGGCGGTTACTCCCGAGGAGCTGCGCTGCGCCGGCAATTCACGCCAGAAAATCGCCTACATGCAGGACCTGGCCGCCCACTTCGCCGATGGCCGCATCAAGCCGCGGCGCTGGCATGGCATGGACGACAAAGACGTGATCGACGAACTGGTGGAGGTCAAGGGTATCGGCCGCTGGACGGCGGAAATGTTCCTGATCTTCTATCTCATGCGGCCGAATGTATTCCCGGTCGATGACATCGGCCTCATCCGCGCCATCGAACGGCACTTCCACGCCGGCGAGCGCCTCAGCAAGGCCGAGGTGCAGGCTTATGCCGATCGCTGGTCACCGTGGAATACCGTGGCGACTTGGTATCTGTGGCGCAGCCTGGATCCGATTCCGGTGGAGTACTAACGATCGCTAGATTGCAAACACGGCGCGCAGATTTTTGTCGACTGCATTACGATCTGCTTCTGCCAACTTGCCGGACCGGCGCAGCACCAGTCGATTGTCGATCGTGAATAATTTGAATCGCACTGAACACGGCACGCTGAGGCCGACTGATTTCAGGTCGGAGAGCTGGATGTCGTGAGGCCACGGATTCTCGGTTGCACTCGTGATCATGGCCATGACGCTATGTCCGGCACGTGTGTTGAACTGGCTGGCAGTGCTCAATACCAGCGCGGGCCTTCGTTTGGTGGCCGCCTTGTCGGTAAACGGGAACGGCACAACAACGACATCGAAGCGATCAAAGATCGCGGAAGGCATCGTCGTCGGCTTTCGTATCCCATTCCGTGAGGGTTTTCTGAACCGCCTTCAGGTATTCTGTGTCGGGCGTCGTGACTCTCTTCAATTTCACTTCGCCCTTCTCGATACGGTATTCAACGGCATCGCCTTGCCGAACGCCGAGAAATTCCCGCACCTCCTGGGGAATGGTGGCCTGGTATTTGACGGTGACTTTGGAAATCTTTGAAATGACATTCATTTTGAATTTGGCCACATAGGCGGCGGAGTCGGTATGATCGTATTGCAGTATTACCGTACGACGATACTACCAGTATGCGGATGGTGATGCAAGGAATCCCGTCGTCGCCAGAATCGACCTATCGCCGCTTTTATGCGGTGGTGAAGAAGATCCCGCGTGGCAAAGTCGCCACCTACGGCCAGGTCGCCGCGCTCGCGGGTATGCCGCTGCACGCGCGCCAGGCCGGCTACGCGCTGGCGGCCACGCCGGCCAACATGAAGATTCCCTGGCATCGCGTCATCAACGCGCAGGGCAGGATCAGCATGAGATTGCGCCACTGGGACAGCGGCAGCGATGACTTGCAGAAGATCCTGCTGGAAGCCGAAGGAGTGATTTTCGACGGCAGCGGAAAGGTCAACCTCAAGCAGTTTCAATGGAAGCCTGAACCGGTTCGCAACCGGTGACCGTTACAGGCTACTGGATTTGCCGGACAATTTCGCGCCGAGGCTGACCAGCGCGAGCACCAGCGCGCCGGCGAGGATCCCGATCACGCCATCGGCCAGCAACGCCACCGTCCCGGCCAGGACACCCGCAACTTGTGAGGCCTGCTCGATGGCATGATGCAGCACCGGAATGCCATGGACCAGTATCCCGCCCCCGACCAGGAACATGGCCGCGGTGCCGGCGACCGACAGCAATTTCATGAGATAGGGAGCAGTCAGCAGGATGGCGCGACCAAACGCACGCTGCAATCGCCGCCCGGCGCTATCGCCACCATCGGCGCGGCAAAGATACAGGCCGGCGTCGTCGAGCTTGACGATACCGGCCACCAATCCATAAACGCCGACGGTCATCAGTATCGCGATGCTGATCAGCACCGTGACCTGCCGGGTGAAATCGGCGTCTGCCACCGTGCCGAGGGTGATGACGATGATTTCTGCCGACAGTATGAAGTCGGTGCGGATCGCCCCCTTGATCTTGTCCTTCTCGAACGCCACCAAGTCGACAGCGGGATCGACAAACGCCTTGATGATCTTCTGGTGATGCGCCGCATCTTCCTGCCGGCTATGCAGGAACTTATGGGCGAGTTTTTCAAATCCCTCATAGCACAGGAATGCACCGCCAAGCATCAGCAACGGCGTGATCGCCCACGGCGCGAACGCGCTGATGAGAAGTGCGGCAGGCACCAGGATCGCCTTGTTCCTGAACGAGCCTTTCGCCACTGCCCATACCACCGGCAACTCGCGGTCAGCCTTGACGCCCGTGACCTGCTGCGCATTCAGCGCAAGGTCATCGCCCAGCACGCCGGCGGTTTTCTTCGTGGCGACTTTGGTCAATACCGCAACATCATCGAGGATGGTAGCGATATCGTCTAAAAGGGCGAGGAGACTGGATGCCATAGTTATTTACTTTCCATCGGATCAAATGGCGTGTTCAACCAAAAGACTCTAGCACTGGCGCGCCTCTCCAGACATAAATGGCCTGCAAGGCGCGCCGGTACTTGTGTTTCGTACAGGCGACGGCTAACAACCTCCGTTCGCACTGCCTGTCGAAGTGCATAGGGGCTAAGTTATTGAATCAACGTGGCCCGCTCAACCCTTCGACAGGCTGAGGGCGAACGGGAATAGGTTTCGAGAAGTTCCCTACGGATTTCGCGGAAAGCCCTCTTGGTTCTCTACCCCAGCACCCCATCCGCCAGCACCAGTTTGCGCCGCATCTTTGCTGCCAGCGAAGGATCGTGCGTCACCATTACCAGTGCCGTGTTGTATTTGGAATTCAGGGTCATGATCAGTTCGAACACCTGATCGGCCGTGCCGCGATCGAGGTTGCCGGTGGGTTCATCGGCCAGCACACAGGCCGGCTGTGTGACCAGCGCGCGGGCCACGGCGACGCGCTGGCGCTCGCCACCGGAGAGTTCGCCCGGCTTGTGCGTCAGGCGATGCGAAAGGCCGACTTCGCCAAGCATCGTCGCCGCGCGCTCCTTGGCAATCGCCGTGGTTTCGCCGCGGATGGCGAGTGGGATGGCCACATTTTCCAACGCGGAAAACTCAGGCAACAGATGATGGAACTGGTAGACGAAACCAAGCGCCTTGTTGCGCAGCCTGCCTTGCGCAATCGCCGAAAGCTGGTCCATCCGCTCACCCTGCAAGGTGACTTCCCCCGAGGTTGGCGCATCGAGGCCGCCCAGCAGATGCAGCAACGTGCTCTTGCCGGAACCCGAGGCACCAACGATCGCGATGGTCTCGCCGGCGGCCACGTCCAGGTTGATTCGCTTCAGGACTTCGACTTTCACGCTGCCCTGGTGGAATGTCTTGTTCAGCTCGCGACAGGCGATAACGGACTCGACCATGACCGTTGTCTCATTACTCATATCGCAGCGCCTCGGCGGGATTCACGCGCGAGGCGCGCCAGCTCGGATAAAGGGTCGCGGCCAGCGCCAGCAACAGCGAGATCACCGCGGTGGACCAGACATCGTTCCACTTCAGATCCGACGGCAACTCGCTCAGGAAATACACTTCCGGGCTCAGTACCTTGAAGCCCGCCATGCTCTCGATGAACGGTACCACCACATCAATATTGAGTGCCAGCAGGATCCCCGTCCCGACGCCAATAAGCGTGCCGACCACCCCGACCACGGCTCCCTGCACCACGAAGATTTTCATGATCATGCCGGGCGAGGCACCCAGCGTGCGCAGGATGGCGATGTCCGGGTGCTTGTCGGTGACCACCATCACCAGCGTTGAGACGAGATTGAAGGCGGCCACCGCAATGATCAGGGTGAGGATGATGAACATCATGCGTTTTTCAATTTGCACCGCGCGAAAATAAGTGGCGTTCTGGCGCGTCCAGTCGGTGACGTAGCCGTCAATTTTCAATGTGTCGGTCAGCTGCCGGCTCACCCATTGCGCACGGTCGGTATCCGTCAGCTTGAGGCGGACGCCACTGACGTTCTCGCCGAACTGGAATAGCACCTGGGCATCTTTCAAGTGAATCAGCGCGAGGTTGGCATCGTATTCATAGTGCCCGGAACTGAATATGCCCGACACGGTGAACGTGCGCAGTCGCGGCACCATCCCGGCGGGCGTCACGCTTCCCTGCGGCGTAATGAGTTGGAGCTTGTTGCCGAGCGAAACGCCAAGCGCCCGCGCCAGGGCGCCACCGAGGATGATCCTGTATTCCCCGGCCGCCAGTGAAGTGATCTGCCCGGCACGCATGTCCTTGCCAAGGGTGGCGACGGTAATTTCCTCATCCGGCAAAATGCCGCGCACGACGGCGCCGCGCACATTGGACGAATATGCCAGCAATCCCTGACCATCGACAAACGGTGCCGCGGCCGCGACGTCGGGATTGGTGCGCACCTCGGTCATGACCTGGCGCCAGCCCTCCAGGCCGCGACTCGTTGCCGAGTCGAGGCCCATGACCTGCACGTGCGAGGACACCCCCAGAATCCGCGCCCTGACCTCCTTCTGGAAACCATTCATCACCGACATCACCGTGATCAGGGCGGCAATCCCCAGCGCAATGCCCGCCATCGACACCACGGAAATGAAGGAAATGAAATTGTTCTGGCGCTTGGCGCGGGTGTAGCGCAGGCCGATGAAGAGCGGGAGAGGTTGCAAGGTGGCTTTTACGGTGGGGGTGCGGTAAGCGAATGATAAACTACCAGCCGCATGAATCTCGATGTACTCATTCCTTCGCTGTTGCTCCCCGCACCCATCCACGCGATGTTTCCGCCGCCGACTGTTCCGGCGCTCGAACGCCTGCTCGCGCGGGCAGATCGGCGTCTTGAGAGAGCGCAGGCCGTCTTGCCGTGGCTTTGCGAGCGCTGGGGTATCGCATCGCCCTATCCGTTCGCCCCGCTACTGGCCGAATACGACCGGCTAGAAACGTCTGGCAGCGGCTGGATGTTTGCCGAACCGGTTCATCTCATCGCGCATCGTGATCGGTTCGAAATGCTACCGGCCCGTCATCTTGAGTTGAGCACCGGCGAGGCCTCGGACCTGGTCACGTTGCTCAATTCGCACTTTGCCGACCGGCAACTGCAGTTCTTTGCGCCGACGCCGGATCGCTGGTACGTCGGTTGTTCTGCATCAGAGATCCCGGAAACGACGCCGCCGTATGCGGCGCACGGCGGTTCGCTGACCGATTTCCTGCCCATTTCCAGCGGGGCTATGAACTGGCGCGCATTGCAGAACGAGGCGCAGATGCTGTTTTTCGGTCACGCCGTGAATGAAGCGCGTGAGGCGGTCGGCAAACCCGCCGTCAGCGGCGTCTGGTTTTGGGGAGGTGGCGTTTACCCTGCGCTGAAGCAACCTTCATACAGCTGCGTCATTGCCAATCCGGCGGGTGACCTACTGATCGGCCAGCTCGCCGCGCAGCTCGCTGCCAAGTGCGGCATCGAAGTGCGCGATTTGTCGTGGGACTCGATTCCGTCCGGCCGCGGCGATGTACTGGCCGTCATCGACTCCTGCGCCGATTTCGCCGCAAGGGCCGACATCCCGGGATGGGCGCGGGAACTTGATCGGCTTGACCGCGAATGGTTCGAGCCGATGGCGCGCGCCCTGGCAAACGGCATCTTGAAGCGTGTAAGCATCCAAATCCCAGGGGGCGGCTCCGTATCCAGCCGGTCTTTTCACCTGACGCGCCACGATCAACTGCTGCGCTTCTGGCGTGCCGCCAATCCGCTTTCGAGCCATGCCTGAAATCGTCATCCGCGAACACGACCCTGCTGCGTTTGCGGCATTGGTGTCAGCGAACGTCGATACACGACTGGCACGGCTATATGCGGCGCGTGGCATCTCCGGTCCGGCCGATCTGAATCATGAGTTGAACGCCCTGCTGCCCCCCACACAACTGTCGCATGTGCAGGACGCTGCTTTGTTCCTCGCCGATGCGATCCTCACCAACAAGCGCCTGTTGATTGTCGCGGACTACGACGCAGACGGCGCGACCGCCTGTGCCGTGGGGATGCGCGCGCTGTCGGCCATGGGCGGAATGGTCGATTTCATCGTTCCCAATCGTTTCGAGTACGGTTATGGGCTGACGCCGGAAATCGTCGCGCTCGCAGCGGAGCGCGATCCGCATATCATCATCACCGTCGACAACGGTATTGCCAGCGTCGAAGGAGTGGCCGAAGCCAATCGGCGCGGCATTGAGGTGCTGGTCACTGATCATCACCTGCCGGGCCAATCGCTGCCGGCCGCGTCGGTCATCGTCAATCCCAATCAGGTCGGCGACAGCTTTGCGAGCAAGCACCTGGCCGGCGTCGGCGTCATTTTTTATACCATGCTCGCGCTGCGCGCCGAACTACGCAGTCGCGGGCACTTCGTGGGAAAGTCCGAGCCGAATCTGGCCGACCTGCTCGATCTGGTCGCACTCGGTACGGTGGCCGATGTGGTGCGACTGGATCACAACAACCGCGTGCTCGTCGAGCAGGGATTGCAACGCATCCGCGACGGCCGCGTGTGCGTGGGCATGCGCGCGCTGATGCAGGTGGCCGGGCGCGACCCCTCGCGTGCCTCCACTTACGATCTCGGTTTCATGGTTGGCCCGCGCCTGAATGCGGCCGGTCGGCTGGACGATATGTCGCTCGGCATCGAATGCCTTCTGGTGGACAACGACCGCAAAGCGCTCGAACTGGCAACCAAGCTGGACCAGTTGAACCGCGAACGCCGCTCGATCGAATCAGACATGAAAGACGCGGCAATGATTTCGCTCGCCGAAGTGGATGTCGGCAATCGCTGCTCGCTGGCGATGTTTGATCCCGCGTGGCACCAGGGCGTGGTGGGAATACTCGCCTCGCGCATCCGCGAGAAGTACCATCGTCCGGTTATCGCCTTCGCCAGCGACGGCCACGGTAACCTCAAGGGCTCGGGACGCTCGATCAAAGGCTTTCACATGCGCGACGCCCTGGATCTCGTCACCAAACGCCATCCGCAACTGATTTCGAAATTCGGCGGGCACGCAATGGCCGCCGGGCTGACGATCCCCGAATCCGCGATGGCCGATTTTGCCGACGCATTCGAATCTGTCGCCCGTGGCCTGCTCACGCCCGCCGACCTCGCCGAGCGAATCGAAACCGATGGTGTGCCGGCCGCTGCCGAGCTCGATTTTGCATTCGTCGCGGCAATCGACGCCCAGGTCTGGGGCCAGGGATTCGCTTCTCCGAGTTTTATCGGCGCCTTCAAGGTCGTTGATCAACGCGTGGTGGGCGAAAAGCACCTGAAACTGAAACTGCAGATGGGTGGAACGACTTTTGAGGCCATGCGCTTCGGCTCGGCGGATTCCCTGAACACCAGCATTGACGCGGTGTTCAGGCCATCGATCAATGAATTTCGCGGGCAAAAAACACTGCAGCTGGTGCTCGATTACGTGGCATGAGGCGAGCCTCGTCGCGTATAATTCAAGGCTAATTTCACTCTCAAGAAGTTTCATGGAAGCCGATCAGCTAAACGCTATTTCCAACTCCCTTTCCGACTTGACCAATCGCACGGTCGAGTTGCGGAGGTATCTTTGACTTCGACACCAAGTTCGAGCGTCTCGAGGAAGTCAACCGCCTGACCGAAGATCCGGCGGTCTGGAACGACAGCAAGCGCGCCCAGGAACTGGGCAAGGAAAAAAAGTCCCTCGATGAGATTGTCGGCACGCTGACGCTGCTCACTAACAGCCTCAAGGATGGGCGCGAACTGTTCGATCTCGCCAAAGGCGAAGGCGACGAAGACACCCTGCTCGCCGTCAGCGACGATGCAAAGGAGCTGGAGA
>JANNGY010000124.1:0-1806 GCA_031404095.1 Betaproteobacteria bacterium
GCGATATTTATGGATTCGATGCATGGCTGAATGCCACTTCAATTCGGGATCCAATGTGATCATGGTCTGGAAATTGAGCATCGCCTCCAGGCGGCCCTGCGAAATTTCCGGCTGGTAAGGCGTGTAGGCGGTGTACCAGGCTGGATTCTCAAGGATGTTGCGCAGGTTGACCCCCGGCGTATGCGTGCCGTAATAGCCTTGGCCGATATGGCTCGTCAGCACCTTGTTGCGGCCGGCAATGCGTCGCATCTCGGCCAGCGCGCCGGCCTCCGACATCGCCGGAGGAAGATTGAGCGGCGCATCGACCGCAATCGATGCCGGGCGGATTTTCCGTACCAGGTCATCGAGCGACGTTGCACCGACCACCTTCAGCATCGCGGCGGCATCGGCAGCGTCGGGGCCGATGTGGCGGGCGATGAATTCGCCGTGGTTTTCGAGCTGGGTGAGTGTACTTGTGGTTTGCGTCATGCGAATTCCAATTCAAATCAAAGTCTTGAACCACAGAGGACACAGAGTACACAGAGAAATACCTCCATGTTTTCTCTGTGTTCTCTGTGTCCTCTGTGGTTCAGGTTTTTCTTGCAGTTACTGACAGGAAGCGAATCAGCCGGCCTTCACGATCGCCTCATACGCCGCGGCGTCCAGCAATCCGTCGAGGTTCGCTCCCGCCGCCGGCTTGACCTTGAAAATCCACGCGCCATAGGGATCGCTGTTGATTTTTTCCGGGCTGGTATCGAGATCCCCATTGAAAGCGGTGATCTCGCCATCGACCGGCATGTAGATGTCGCTGGCCGCCTTCACGCTTTCGACCACGCCGGCCGTGTCGCCTTTGCCAACCGTTTCACCGACCTTCACGTCACCACAGAACACCATGTCTCCCAGCATGTCCTGCGCGGCGTCGCTTATGCCGACGGTCAACGTACCATCAGCTTCCTTTCGTACCCACTCGTGGCTTTCGGCGTATTTGAGATCGGCGGGGAAATTCATGTTTGTTCTCCTGGGAGTGGGTTAGTGAGTGGTGTTGGTGGTTAGCTGAAAATTGGATTGGTATTCTGTTGTGGCGGGCGCGACCTGCACTTCCCCCTTCGACGAAGGGGGTTGAGCAGGGGTTTCGAGCGGCATGCCGCTCGCCTGCGAAACGGTTGCCCGATGCAGCGGGCAACGCGTCCTGCAAGGATTGAGGGGGATTTGCAGCGCTCACGAAATGGCAAACACCGAAAATCCCCCTCAATCCCCTTGCAGGGCGCGCCGGGCACTGCATTGCCCGGTCGTTCAGCAGGCGCGTCCCATGGGACGCAAATTCCCTGCTTCACCCTTTTGCAAAGGGGGAAGTGCCTGTGCGGAGGTCGCGATTGTGCGTGCATCGCTTAACAGTTAGACGAGCGCCTTGCCATGGCGCACAAACGACGGCTTGGTGACCAGTGCATCGACCAGCTTGCCGCGGATTTCGACTTGCACCTTGTCGCCGGCCACGACCGCCATCGGCACGCGCGCCAGTGCAATGGAAAAACCGAGCGTCGGTGAAAAAGTGCCGCTGGTGGTTTCGCCCTCGCCGTGCGCCGTCTGCACTTTCATGTGGCTGCGCATCACGGTGCGGTCGAGCAGCTTGAGGCCGACGAAGGCCTTGCTCTGGCCCTTGGCTTCCAGCGTGCCGCGGCCGATGAAATCGCGGTCGGTCTTCATGTCGACTGTCCAGCCCATGCCGGCATCAAGGGGGCTCACGGATTCGTCCATGTCGTTGCCGTAGAGGTTCATGCCGGCTTCCAGGCGAAGGGTGTCGCGCGCGCCGAGCCCGCATTCGGCCAC
>JANNGY010000125.1:0-3385 GCA_031404095.1 Betaproteobacteria bacterium
GCTTTCTGGCCGCGGGAGCCCCGATACAGGCGGAGGGCTTCACCGCCAAGCCCGTCAGGCTGATTGTTCCGTGGCCGCCGGGTGGTTCGAGCGACGTCACCTTGCGCGCGCTCGCGCAGGCAAGCTCGAAATATCTCGGCCAGCCGATCATCATCGAAAACAAACCCGGCGCCGGCGGCACACTGGGTGTGGTGGCGCTGCAAAGCGCACAGCCCGACGGCTACACCATCACGCAAATACCGTTGGGTGTGTTCCGCCTGCCGCACACCAGTGTGGTCAATTACGATCCGCTGAAAGACATCAGCTACGTGATCGGCATTTCCGGCTACACCTTCGGCACCGTCGTGCCCGCTGAATCGCCCCTCAAGACCATGAAGGATCTGGCCGACTATGCCAAGGCCAATCCCGGCAAGCTGGATTACGGCTCGACCGGCATCAGCACGGCGCCGCACCTGATGATGGAGGAGTGGGCGCTACAACAGGATTTTTCACTGCACCACATACCCTACAAGGGCAGCAGCGACCAGATGCTGGCCCTGCTGAGCGGCCAGCTGATGGCCGGCGCCGATGCCACCGGTTTCGGCCCGCATGTCGACGGCGGCAAGCTGCGTCTGCTCGCGACCTGGGGCGAGCGCCGCACCAAGCGCTGGCCGCGGGTACCGACGATGAAAGAGCTCTACGGCATCGTCTCCAATTCACCCTACGGCATCGGCGCGCCCAAAGGCACCGATCCGGCCATCGTCAAAGTGTTGCACGATGCTTTCAAGAAGGGTATGGAAGACCCGGAGCACCTCGCCGTCATGGACAAGTACGATCAGGAATTGCTGTACATGTCGAGCGAAGATTACGCAAAGTTCGCGCGCGAGACGACAGAGAAGGAGCGGAAGCTGCTGGAGAAGTTGGGTTTGACGAAGAAGTAAGGCCGCGGTGAATGTGCTGGCGTGGCCATGTTGGATCGGTACGATAGACTGCTTCCAGCCAAAAGGCAGCCGCAGAAACGGCTGGATGCGCAGTCGAGTGCCCCTCTCCACTTAGATGCCGATATTCAATTTTCATGATTGTTTGCACGCTGAGGTTGACCAGGTATTCGCCGCACCTGTTGTGACGGTTTCGACTCGGCGAATCGACGCTCACCGGTTCCATTGATCCGGCGACTATTTAAGGTGAAGGATTGTCTCTTCCCCGCGAAGGCGGGGACCCAAGTTTGACCAGATTGCCACACGAAACTTGGGCCCCCGCCTTCGCGGGGGAGGGGATACTTTGGCGCAACTTCAACATATTTAACTGCCGAATCAATAAACACTGAAAGGCAAGCTTGCGGTATCCAACCACGTAGCGGAAATCCATCGCCAAAAACAAGAAGCAATCTACCCAGGGCGCCGCTGCACCTTCTGTGCGCTTGCCTGCCGATGACAAACCTTCCCGGAACACACGCTGGCCCACAGGCCGCTATTTCTGGATTGCGGTGGGCGCAGTAGTCGCTGTCGGCGTTGTTGCGGCGGCATACCTGATGCGTGCACCAGACAAGTCATCACCCATGTTGCCCATTGCAAACGCCGCCGCACCGCAAGCGCAGCCAGGCGCGGAATATATCGGCGCCGCCGCATGCAAGCAATGCCATGAACCCGAGTTCAAGGCGTGGAACGGTTCGCATCACCGGCTCGCCATGCAGGAGGCGAACCCACAGACGGTACTGGGTAATTTCGACAACACGAAATTCAAGTCTTTCAACTTCGAGTCCACGTTCTTCCGCCGCGACGGCAAATTCATGGTGCGCACCGACGGCGCGGACGGCAAGCTTGCCGACCACGAAATCAAATACACCTTCGGCGTCTGGCCGCTGCAGCAATACCTGGTCACGTTTCCCGGCGGGCGCTACCAGACGCTCGGCATCGCCTGGGACGCGCGCACCAAGGCCGAGGGCGGGCAGCGCTGGTTTCACATTTACCCGAACGAGAAGCTGGATCAAAAGGACCCTTTGCACTGGACCAGCCGGTACCAGAGCTGGAACCTGCAATGCGCCGCCTGCCACTCGACCAATCTGAAGAAAGGCTACGACGCGGCCAGCGATACTTACAAGACGACGTTCAGCGAGATCAACGTGGCGTGCGAAGCGTGTCACGGCCCGGCCTCGCGCCACGTCACCTGGGCGCAACAGACCAAGGCGCCATATCCGGCGGGCGGAGACAAGGGTCTGGTGGTATTGAAGTCGCGCTGGAACGAGGGCTGGAAGTTTCCCTCGGCGGACGCAAAAAATGTAACGCGCGAATCGCCCGTGGACACCACCGCCGCCATGAATACCTGTGCTGCGTGTCATGCCCGCCGCTCGACGCTGGCCGAGACAATTGTGCCGGCGCGCCACTCGAAGACACGCATCGCCCGGCCATGCTGACGCCGCCTAACTTTCACGCCGACGGACAACAGCGCGAAGAAGTATTCGTCTGGAATTCGTATCTGCAAACCAAGATGCACCAGAAAGGCGTCACTTGCATGGATTGCCACGACGCACACTCTCTCAAGCTGCGTGCCGAAGATAATGCCTTGTGCACACGCTGTCACAATGCGGCGCTGTTCGACAGCGAAAAACATCACTTCCACAAGCCCGGTACTACCGGTGCGAAGTGCGTCGAATGCCACATGCCGGAGCAGAACTACATGGTGATCGACGCGCGCCGCGACCACGCCATCCGCGTGCCGCGGCCCGATCTGTCGAAAGCGCTTGGCAGTCCGGATGCCTGCACGCAGTGTCACACCAAAGAAAAGCCGGAATGGGCGGCAACGGCGATGGACAAGTGGTACGGCAAGGACTGGCGCGCCCGGCCACAAACCGGCACGGCACTGCATGCCGGTGTCACGCAGGGGGCGAAGGCGTTGCCCTCGCTGCTGGCGCTGGCCAATGACACGGCGATTCCGCCCATCGTGCGCGCCACCGCCGCCACGCTTGCCCAACCTTTCGTCCGGCCGGATAGTCTTGCGGCAGTGCAAAAGCTGCTTGCCAGCACCGATCCCTCGACGCGTATCGCCGCACTCGGCATGCTCGAACCGTTCGACCCGCCCGCCCGCTTGCAGGCCGCCGCACCTTTGTTGGCTGACCCAGTACGCGGCGTGCGCACCGAGGCCGCGCGCCTGCTCGCCGATGTACCGGACGCGCAGATGCCCGCCGAGCGGCGCGGCGCACGCGATCGTGCGACCGTCGAGTATGTCGAGGCCTTGACGCTCGAATCCGACTGGCCGGCCAGCCATGCCAGCCTAGGCAACCTGCGGATGCGGCAAGGCCGGCCTGACCAGCAACCAAACTTCAATCACCTCTTCAGCAGGCAACCGCATACTATTGATATCCTCTGACCGCCTTGGAGATGGACCTGAAGAACTCGGCAGACTGTTG
>JANNGY010000126.1:0-1932 GCA_031404095.1 Betaproteobacteria bacterium
GCGAATGGACCGGCCGCTGGATCGCCGTGACGTGATGGCGCTGCTGAATATCGGCGCCGAAGGCCTGAAGCACGCGATGTCGCGGCTGTGCGCTGGGAGTTACATCCGCGCGGTGGTGGGCCGGCACGGCTATTTCGAAAAGGTGCCGGGCGCGGTGCTGCCGGAAGACACCCGGGGAAAGAGTCCGGTGTCGCGCGGCAATCTGCGCCAGGGCAGGGGGCAAGGCGGGGTGGCGGCATGAATACCATTATTATCGGCATCGGCATGGTGGCGTCGGCGTTCGTGCTGATCTTCGCCGCAACGAACGTCGACGGGCCGAACAAGCGCCGCGATACCGATGACTGGCTGATCTGCCTCTGCGCGCGGCTGTTCATGTGGGGCCTGATGGTGATCGCGCTGGGCCTCGCCGTCGAGGCGTTCTTTTGGGCGGCGTCATGAGCGCCATCGTCGAGGATCGCGAAACGGCGAAAGCCCGCAACCGGGCCGAATTCCCAAAGGTGGCCGCGATCATGGACGAATGCCGCGCCGCCTTCGGCCCGGACGTGAAGATGGCGCACGTGGTGGAAGGCGGCCGTGAGCTGGGCAAGCCGATCGACGATGCCGGGCTGGTGCGATGCACGCAGCTGGCGCCGCCGTCGGCGCGCTGCGAGCGGTTTCGCGTGCAAGCGGCGAAGGTGTTTGCGCAGAAGTTCTATCGCGCGCCCCGCGCGTCCGGCGATGGCGACTGGTGCGTCTTCTATTCGGAATACGCGGCGCAGCATTGGCCCGCATTCAGCGGCGGCGACACCTAGATGGCCACACGGGGGAGAAATCAGAACGGGCGACAAAAATACGCCTCGGTGAATTTCAAGCACATCGCCGACGTGTGCCTGTCGCGCGCGGAATCGCTGGCCCGCGAGTGGCTGCCCGACGGCAAGCGCGAGGGCCATGAGTGGTCCGCGCTGAATCCGGTGCGCGCCGATCGCAAGGCGGGTTCGTTCAAGGTGAACCTGGTCAGCGGCAAGTGGTCCGATTTCGCGTCGGGCGAGAAGGGCGGCGATTTCATTTCGCTGTATGCCTACCTGCACAACCTCGATCAACTGGTGGCGGCCAACGAGCTGGCCGATCAACTCGGCGTGGCGATCGATGCGCCGGTGGATACGCCGCCGCCGGACAAGATCAAGGATGAGAAGCCGAAGGATTGGCTGTACCTGGGGCCGGTGCCGGAAAATGCGCCGCCGGTGCCGGTGGCACACGTGGTGCGGGGCAAGCCGGACACGGGCTGGACCTATCGCAACGTCGACGGCAAGCTGCTCGGGTATATCTGGCGATTCACCAACAGCGACGGCGGCAAGGAGATCGTGCCGCTGACGTTGTGGCAGCACGCCATCACCGGCGAAATCAAGTGGCGCCACGCGCAATTTCCCGAGCCGCGCCCGCTCTATGGCCTGGAGCGCCTGAAGGGTCGGCCGGAGGTGCCGTTCCTGATCGTCGAAGGCGAGAAGTGCGTCGATGCGGGGCACCAGCTGGTCGGTGATCGGGTGGCGGTACTGTCGTGGCCAGGGGGCGGCAAGGCGGTGGCCAAGGCCGATTTCACGCCGCTGGCCGGCCGCAACGGGATTACCTGGGCCGACTGTGACGCGAAGCTGGCCAAGGCCGCCCAGGCGGCGAAGCTGGGCATCGCCGAAGGCGAGCTGCTGCCGGCGTCCGAACAGCCGGGCGTGAAGACCATGCGGCAAGTCGATGGCGTGCTGGTGAAGCTCGGCTGCAAGATCCGCAATGTCGCGATCCCGGCGCCGGGGGCGAAGCCGGACGGCTGGGATATTGCGGATGCGATCGCGGTCGACGGCTGGGATGCGAAGGCGGTGTGGGAGGCGTTGAAGGGGTCGGCGCTGGCCGGCCCGGGCGCCAGCGGGACGGAGAGCGAGCTGCCGACGTATATCGAGCAATTGA
>JANNGY010000127.1:0-1791 GCA_031404095.1 Betaproteobacteria bacterium
AACTGCTCGGGCGACATGTAAAGCGGCGAGCCGATGCCGGTCTCGACCTGGCCGGCGCGGGTGGAAATGAGCGTGGCCCCGAGGTCGCTGAGCCGGATGTCGCCGTCGGCGGTCACCAGCATGTTGGCGGGCTTGATGTCGCGATGAATGAGGCCGAGCACATTCATGTACTCCAGCGCCTTGCCGCATTTGAAAATGATATCGACCACCGCCTCATAGGCGAGCAAGGTGCCGCGCGCGCAATGCTGGTCCATCGTGCCGCCGGTCACGCACTCCATGACGACGTAGTGATCGTCGCCGTCCTGCACCACATCGAAAATCTTGACGATGTGCGGGTGATTGAGTTTTCCCAGCAGCGCCGCCTCGGTGCGCAATCCGAGGTCGGCGAGGCCGCCGCCGGGCTTGTCGGAGGGAACAAGTGTGACGACCTTGACGGCAACTTCGCGGCGGTGGAACGGATCCTCGGCCAGGTAGACCGTGCTGGTCGCCCCGCTGCCGAGGACGCTCAGCAGCGTGTACTTGCCCAGTTTGCGGGGCAGTGGATCATCAACCTCAAGAGGGCTGGCGCTGGACATGTTTTCGGGTGGCGATTCGACGGCGTAGATTATCACGCCACCCTGTAGCGACATTGATGCCTGTCAGGATTGCGGCAGCGCGTCACCGCAAGTGACCACATGGCGGAACTGCAGGTTGGGCCAGCTTACTGGCTGGTCCATCCCCCCTCAATCGGAATCGCGCTGCCGGTGATGTTGTGGGCAATCGGGTGGCACAGCCACGCGACCAGTTGGCCTATCTCAGCCGGCTTCGAGGTGCGCTGGCTCGGCTGCTTTTCGCGCAGCAACTCGCGCACGCCGGCATCGCGATCGCCGCCATGCGCCGCGGCGCGCGCCAGGATCTGCGGCTCGATGATGGCGGTCTCGGTCCAGCCGGGACAGATGCAGTTGACGGTGACGCCACCCTGCTCGCGGCTGCCGGCGCTGGCGTATTCGAGCGCGGCGACTTTGGAGAGACCGATCAGGCCGAACTTGGCGGCGACGTACGGCGCTTTGTTGACCGACGCCACCAGGCCATGAACCGAGGCGATATTTACCACCCGTCCATAGCCGCGTGCGGCCATGCCGGGCATCGCCGCCTTCATGGTGTGAAACGCGGCCGAAAGATTGATGGCGAGGATGCGGTCCCAGACCTCGGCCGGCATGTCGGCAAGGGCAGCGGTGTGCTGGATGCCGGCATTGTTGACCAGGATGTCGATGGCGCCATTGGCGAGTACTTCTTTCATCAGCGCTTCGACTTGCCGCGGATCGCTCAGGTTGTGGCTGTGGCACTCGGCCGACAGCGCGCCGGCGGCGAGCACGGCCTGTCGTGCGGCTTCCTGCTGTTCGGGCGTGGCGATGCCGTGCAGCACGATGTGGCAGGCCTCGGCGGCCAGCGCCTCGGCGACGGCGAGGCCGATGCCCTGGAACGATCCGGTGACGAGGGCACGACGACCCTTGGGTGGCAATGTCATTTGTTTTTTCCTTCTGCGGATTGAAGGGCACCCCTCTGAATCCAAACTCCGTCGCGATACGGCGTTGCTCAAGAAATTATGTCGCTTACATATTACCCATATGTGGCGCGCCAGAATTTCTTTCGCGCCTTGTCTCGCTTAGGATTTTGGATTCATAGGAATGCCCTTAAAGTGCTTGCGCAATTCGGTCTTGAGTACCTTGCCGTAATTGTTCTTCGGCAGGCTGTCGAGAAAATGGTATTCCTTGGGGCGCTTGAAGCGGGCGATGTGCTCGAGGCATAAAG
>JANNGY010000128.1:0-5882 GCA_031404095.1 Betaproteobacteria bacterium
GTAAGCACGGCCGCGCGGATTGGCAACCCGTGGATCCCAGGCTGTTCCCGCCGCGAAGTCGACGTTGTGTGCGGTGAACGGCGGGTCGGTATTCAGCAGATTCTTGATGCCGCCGGTAAAGGTCCAGTTTTTCAAACCCGAGTAGGTGGCCGACAGGTTATAGATGGTGTACGAATCGACATCCGGGTTGTAATCCGGCGCATTGGCGACACCGGCCGGAACTTCGTCCTCATAGCCCGAGGTGTAGTACTGGATCAGCCTGCCGCTCCAGTCGTTCTTGGTGTAGGTGAATCTCAGCGCATGCTTCCAGCGGACAAACAGGTCCTGCACACCCCATTTGCCGACCAGTTCCGTGTACGGCTGGCTGGCAAAAATCCGCGAACGGAAACTGTCGATGTAGGTGCCGTCCAACGCTGCCGACAGCGTGCCGCCGGCAATTTTTGTATTGGCCTGCAAGCCGACTTCCAGGCCACGGGTAATATCGCCTTCGGCATTCACCAGGCCACCCTGGATGTATCCACCGGGACCGTCAAGCCGGCCATCGGTACCACGGACCAGATTCTCGGGGAAGGTCGTAAAGTTCGCCACCACCTGCTGCGGGGTCAGTACGAATATTCGGTCGGTTCGTTTGATTTCATAAAAATCAAAGCTGGCGGACATCCAATCGGCGGGCGACACCACAAAGCCGACGTTCCATTGTTTGGACGTTTCAGGATTCAGGTTCGGGTTGCCGCCGGATCTGCCGTTCGGCCGAATGGCGCAAAATACGGGATTGCCCGGGTTCAGCGGGCAAAGTATCGGGTCAGCAATATTGCCGGGAATCTGCGCTTCAGATGCCGGGCTCCTCAACTGCGTAAAGCTGGGTGCGCGGAAACCTTCACTGTACGAACCGCGGAACAACAACTGACTCATCGGCGTGAACTTGAACGCCACCTTCGGATTGGTGGTGCTGCCGAAATCGCTGTAATCGTCATAGCGGATCGCGGCCGTGAACTCGAGGTTCTTCAGGACCGGTACGGCAATTTCACCATAAACGGCGGCGATGTCGCGGTTGACTTTGTTGACGAAAATGTCAGTGGGGAACGGCACGTCCTGAATCGCCGTCGAGGTGGCGTTGTTGGCGAGGAAATATTCTTCCTTGCGGAAATCGAAACCAGCCGCGCCGGAGACGGCGCCGGCAGGCAGCGTAAACAATTCGCCGGAGATGGCGCCGTCGACGGAGTTCATCTTGAATTCGCCACCCTGGATCGATGCGCCTGTCGCTCTCGCTCCCTCGAACAGTGCCATGGCCGCCGCCGTCTGCGACTGCCCGGGCAACAGCCAGGGATTGATCAGGCCCGTCGCGAGTGCTGCGTTGAATTGCACGGTGCGATAGTAGCCGCCCGCCAGGACCGACTCCGCCTTGCTCTTCGCGGTGACGAGGCCCAGCTTGTAATCCCAATTGCCCCAGGTGCCCTCGAGCCCGGCCAGTACGCGAACCGCATCGGCCTCGGTCTCAATGACGCGATTGCCGCAGGCAATGCAGCGCCAGCGATAGGCGATGGGATTGTTGTTGTTGAAGGTCGGAATGTATGCCGAGAGGCTCTGGTAATACGGGCCGTTCACGGGATAGGCATTGCCGGCGGCAATACTGGTGGTGACCTGGCGTTGTTCAAAGGTGCGCTCCGATGTCGTGCGCGAGGCGACCGCTTCGATGAAGGCCGTTGAGGTTCCGGAGAGTTCGAAAGTCGCCCGCGAGACCAGGCTGATTCGCTCGGCCGGTTGCATCAGGGCGCCCTCGCGGCCGTAGTCGTACGCACACCCGCGCGACGACGCGTAGAACGATGGGCCAAGGACATCGCCACGATACTGGGTCATGCCCGGGACCGATCCACAGTTGCCCTGGAAGCTCAACAGGTTGGCGCGGTTATAGGTTTGCGTGGCGCCAGGCAACTGGAATATGCCGTTGATATTGGTCGACCCCACAAAGGAGGCGCCCATGCCGGTACCCGCGCCGCCGGTTTGTGTCGCAAATGCGGCGCCGGTCGTATCAGGCGTCAAGCCGCGGCGCGGCTGGTCGCCGTTGACAAAATCGCGCTCGCGCCCGAGCAGGGCTTCCTGCTTGTCGTACGTGAGGTTTGCCATGACGTTATAGCGGTCCTTGGCCAGATCGCCCATGCCGGCGAGAACCGAGACGCGATGAATGGCGCCACCGCCATCTTCCGTCTGGTCGGTGGACGCGGTCAGTTCAACACCGTTGTAATCCTTGCGCAGGATGAAATTGATGACGCCGCCGATTGCATCGGTGCCGTAGATGGCGGAGGCGCCGTCCTTCAGGATCTCGACCCGCAGGACCGCCGAAAGCGGAATGGAATTCAGGTCAACCGCCACGCCACGAATGCCGCTTGAAGACATGCGGCGCCCATTCAGCAACACCAGGGTGCTCGAAGAGCCCAGGCCGCGGAGATTGGCGCTGGACGCGCCGAAATTGTTTCGGTCATTGAAATTCGGCGTGACACCGATGTTCGAAGACATATTGTCGCGGCCGGCGCCATTGGCCGAAATCGTCGCCAGCAATTGTTCGGCGCTGGTAATGCCGGCGCGGTCGATTTCTTCCTTGGTGATGATCTGCAGCGGCTGGGCGCCTTCATCCTGCACGCGCTTGATATTGCTGCCGGTAATCTCGACCTTTTCGACTTTTTGCGGGGCCAGGCTGGTTTGCGCGGCGACCGGACCGGCAATGCAGACCAGCGAAATGACCTGGGCAATTTTTTTCAATTTCACGGCGCGTTCTCCCTGTTTTGTTGTCAATTGAATTTCATGAGACAGGGAAAGCCACCGAAATAACGCCATTGCCCGCGGCTATTCCGGCGGCTGGCAATGTAGCAAAGGTACTCTCCCCAAACTTCGCTAGTCCGAATATTGGCCAAGCGACGTCAATACCAATAAACTACCAATACGCCGTACTCTGCTACCGCTTTGGGATAAATGCAATAACCCGTGGCAATTTTTGGTGTGTTTACAACAGAATCGACGTCGCGCGGAATGTTCGTCTTGCCCGGCATCACGTCCAATCTGTGCAGCGCCGGCAAAACATGATCATTTTCCAAATCTTCTTTCTCAGCTAGAAAAATGCATCGACGAAATTTCTTCGCCATTCCGATTGCGTTGATGCTTGGCGCCTGTGCCACGACATCGCCTTTGCATCGGGCCGCATCGGCGCCACTCGGTTTGCCACCCGCCGTGGTCGCCATGCTCAATAGCGCCGGCATTCCGACCGATGCGATGGGTGTCGTCGTCGTTCGCCTGTCGGACGGCGCGACCATCGTTTCACATCAGCCTGACGCAAGCCTGCAACCCGGTTCAACAATGAAACTGGTGACCACGATCGTTGGCCTGGAAAAACTCGGGCCAACCCGCCGCTGGCGGACAGAACTGCTCACCGTCGCGCCGGTTGAAGACGGCACACTCATGGGAGATCTCATTGTGCGTGGGGGAGGCGATGGTGACCTCACCTGGGAAGCGTTCAACCGGATGTTGATTGCATTGCGGCAAAAAGGTATCCGCGATATTCGTGGCGACCTGGTCCTGGATCGGGAGCAATTTAGGCCGGCACGCACCGATATCGGTGTGCCGCCATTCGACGAATCGCCGGAGGCCGAATACAACGTCATCCCGGATGCATTGCTGGTGAACACCAATTTGCTGCGCATTGATTTCGAGGCGGACAAACAATCCCTGCGGGCGCGGATGACGCCGGAATTGGAAAACGTATCACTCGACCTTCAATTGAAACTCATCGACGTCGAATGCAAAAAATGGGAGGACGGCTGGATCGTCCCTGATTATGTGAAGTCGGACGATGGCACGATCCGCATTCGCTTGCACGGGACGTTTCCGCGAAATTGTTCCGCCACAACGAAAGCCAATGTACTCGATCGCAATGACTTTACCGATCGCCTGTTCCGACGCCTCTGGGGCAATCTGGGCGGCACGATTCAAGGATCGACACGCGAAGGCACAGCGCCGACGGGCGCACGCCTGCTTGCGGACCATCGCTCACGCACATTGGCTGACATGTTGCGCGAAATAAACAAGCCCTCCGACAACGCTTTGACGCGCGTCCTTTTCCTGACGCTCGGCACAATCGCACCCGGTACCAGTGACACCTCATCGGACAAGGCGGACCGGCAAATTCGTTCCTGGTTCAGGGAAAATGGCATCAGTGACGACGGCCTGGTCCTCGAGAATGGATCCGGGCTGTCGCGCAAGGAGCGTATTCGCCCCTCCCAGCTGGCGGCAATGCTGAGGGCCGAATATCGCAGCAACTGGGCGCCGGAGTTTCTTTCCAGCCTGCCGATCGTCGGGCTTGACGGCACCATGCGTCTGCGCCTGCGCGACAGTGCCGCCGCGGGACGCGCAAGGATGAAGACTGGCACATTGGACAACGTCGTGGCGCTGGCCGGCTACGTGCCCGATGCTGCCGGTCAAATGCATGGCGTCGTGGCCATCATTAACCACAAGATGCCGGTTGGAAAACTCTGGCCGCTTGGCCGGCCGATTGTCGACGCCATGGTCGATTGGGTGGCGCATTCCGGCGCCAGGTAAAGCGCGCCCCGCCCTTACAGAACTCGCGCGAATTCCGTGCGAATTTTGATGCGATCACCGCAGTCAAAATGCCACCACTCGGTGTTTATGCCGGCGTACCCGCCATGCGTCATCGCGCCGCGCAGCAGTTCGCGGTTGTCGACTTGCTGACGGCTGAGTGCGCCACTCGCGAGGAATTCGGCTTCTTTGGCGGGGTGCGACATATTCGTGAGATCGTCGAACGGTGTGCCCATGTCCAGTTCCCGTCCGTGACGGTCGATCAACGTGATATCGACCGCCATGCCGAACGAATGGATTGACCCGCGTACGGGGTTGGCCAGGTACATCTGCAGGTCCGACCCTTGCAGCGCATCCCAGAGTTGCTGTTGCACACGCTGCGGGCGCAGGGCATCGAGCACCAGCAAACCCAGATCGGCGCGCTGTGCCGCGAGCCATTCGCAGGATTTTTCCAGGCCGGCCGCGGCATCACGATGCAGCCAGGCGCAATCGAGCGGCGAATACAAATCACGCCCAACGAAATTATTCGGGCTCGCATAGCGAAGGTCGACCTGAATTCGCGCGATGTCGCTCAGGTGCCGGAAATCTGAGTGGTCTGGAATGGATTCACAGGAGATGGCGGTAACCATGGTGCATCATATTTCAGGATCGGGCCGCGTGCGCGGTGCGCACCCTACGCGCATATTCATTCCCTATAAAGTGCGGGAACTTCCTGTTCGATGAGGTCACGTCGACTAGCCGCAGGTCAGGTTGCCGCAAGCTACCTGACGACCGGTCAATCTTTCGCGCGACAATGTCAGGTAGCCTTCGGCAGCTCGACCTACCAAACTTGCGCCCGCCATGAAAAAAGTCCTCCAATATTTGCGAGGCTTCTTGAATTGGCGGAGGTGAATGCCGGGTTTCGTTTGCATGCCTGCGCATGCAAACGCGGCATGAACGCCATTTCGATGCAGCGAAATGGCGGACGGGACTCACCGGCGCATGAAAAAGCCCCGCAATATTTGCGAGGCTTCTTGAATTGGCGGAGTGGACGGGACTCGAACCCGCGACCCCCGGCGTGACAGGCCGGTATTCTAACCAACTGAACTACCACTCCCGAAACCGTTAGCGCGCTCGGCCTACCTCAGGCCAGTCGCGCGAAATTCAAAAAAAGCACCGTGGTGGGTGCTGAGGGGATCGAACCCCCGACATTCGCCTTGTAAGGGCGACGCTCTACCAGCTGAGCTAAGCACCCGGAAAGTCGATAATTTTAACGGAAAAGAGCCCTCTTTTCCAGTGTGAAATTGTCGCCCTCGAGC
>JANNGY010000129.1:0-3783 GCA_031404095.1 Betaproteobacteria bacterium
GCTTTCAATCACATCCGGATAAATGGTTCCCTGTGCAAGCCACTTCGCGGAAGGCAATTTCGCCGCTTCGCGCTGAAAAATTTCCACAAATACTCGGCCGATGATCTTGCGCTTCTGTTCGGGATCGGAAACCCCTTTCAATTGATCCAGAAATTCGTTCGACGCATCGACATGAATGATCTTCATGTGCATGTGGTTGCCGAACATGTCCATCACCTGCTCGCCCTCGTTGAGACGCAACAGGCCGGTATCGACGAACACGCAGGTGAGTTGATCGCCGATAGCCTGGTGGACCAGCGCCGCCGCGACGCTGGAATCGACGCCGCCGGAAAGGCCGAGAATGACTTCCTCGGCGCCAACCTGCTCGCGGATATGGGCGATGGCGTGCGGGGCGTGGTCCGGCATGTTCCAGGATCCATCACAGCCGCAGATGTCGTGCACGAAACGGTTATAAATGGCGCGCCCTTGCCGGGTGTGCGTCACTTCGGGATGGAACTGGACCGCGTAGAAACCGCGCGCCTCGTCGGCCATGCCGGCAAACGGTGTCGTATCGTTCGAAGCAATCACCTTGAAGCCCGGCGGTAATTCCGTGACTTTGTCCCCGTGCGACATCCACACGTCGAGCAGGCCGTGGCCCTCGTCGTTGGCGCGGTCCTGGATGCCTTCCAGCAGGCGCGAATGCCCGCGTGCGCGCACTTCGGCATAACCGAATTCACGCACCAGCCCGGTTTCGACCCTGCCGCCAAGCTGCGCCGCCATCGCCTGCATGCCGTAGCAAATGCCCAGCACCGGCACACCGAGCTCGAAAACCACCTGCGGCGCGCGCGCCGTGCCATCTTCGGTGACCGACGCATGACTACCGGAAAGGATGACTCCCTTTGGATTGAAACGGCGAATGTCCTCGTCGGACAAATCGAACGGATGCAGTTCGCAATAGACGCCGGCTTCGCGCACGCGGCGCGCGATCAGCTGGGTGACCTGCGAGCCGAAGTCAAGGATGAGAATTTTGTCGGACATTATTTTTGCGGCTTGATGTAGGGGGTGGAAAAAATGGCGTGATTTTTGAAATAGCGCCAGGCAATGAACACGGCGGCAACATTCAGGATGGCACACAAAAAGAACACACTGCCGATGCGGAAATCGCCCTGCGGATAATGGCTGACGACACCGAGCAGCGACGCGCCGATCAATGGCCCGATGATCACCGCGAGACTGTTGATCGATTGCAGCGAACCCATCAGCGCGCCCTGTTCCTTCGGGTCGGTCTGCTTGGAGACAATGCCCTGCAACGCGGGCCCCGCGCCGAAAGCCAGCAGATTGGCGAGGATAAAGACATACATCATCCAGCCCTGTGTAGCGAGACCGTACAACGCATAGACCACCGCGCCGGAAATCAGCCCCAGCAACGACAGGCGCACTTCGCCAAAGGTCCGCAACAGCCAGCCCAGCAATCCCGCCTGCACCACCGCGGCGGTGATACCCACGCAGAACAGCGACAGGCCGTTTTCAAACGGACCCCAGCCGAAACGGAAATTGGTGTACAGCACCCAGGTGGTATGCAGCAGGATCTGCGCGAGGCTGGCCAGCGCGAACACCGCCACCAGGCCGCGAATCTCAACGCGGCGCGCCAACCCGACCACGGCGGTAAACGGATTGGCCTTGGCCCACGAGAAATGATTGCGGCGATCGCGAGTCAGCGATTCCGGCACAAAGAAATAGCCGAAGATGAAGTTGGCCACGCATAGTCCGCCTGCCACATAGAACGGCAGGTGCAGGTCGATGCTGCCGAGGAACCCGCCGATGACGGGTCCGAAAATGAACCCCATGCCGAAACAGGCGCCGATCATGCCAAAGGCTTTCGCCCGCGTCTCCGGCGTGCTCACGTCGGAGGCATACGCATTGGCGACCGACACGCTCGCCGAGGACAGGCCGCCGACGACGCGGCCGATGAACAGCATCGCCAGGCTGGTCGCCAGCGCGGTCGAGAAAAAATTGATCGCCATGCCGACCATCGAATACAGCATCACGGGCCGGCGGCCGATCTTGTCGGACAGCGCCCCCAGCAGCGGCATGCACAGGAACTGGCACAGGCCGAACACCGTCGCGAGCACGCCATACCAGTGGGACTGCAGTTCTCGCCCTTCGACATACTGGCCCACCAGCACCGGCAACACCGGCACGGCCAGGCCGATACCCAGCATGTCGATGAAGACGCAAACCATGATGAAGTTCAGGCCAACCGGCTTGCCGGCCTTCCCAGGCTTGGCGGGCTTGGTGGTCGCGGCATCCGCGGTGGCGCTACTTTCCAAAATTTTTCTCCCACACCGCGGCAACGACCGGATGTTTCTCCGTCAGCGCAACTGCTTTCGCCAGTTTCGGGCAGTGTTCCTTGAACCAGTCTCGCCCGGGGCGCCAGCGGCTGACCATCGCCACATAGATGTCCAGTGCGGTCATCTCCGCGCCGAGCAAATACGGCGCCGGCGACAGGTTTTGCTCCATCATCCCCCAGAAGAATTTCTGTTTTTTCACCGATTTCTCTTTCAATGCCTTCTGTGCAGCGTCGCCCTCAACCCAGCGCGACGGCTCGTCACCGATATCGAACATGGCGTAAATATTGGCCGGGATGAAGATCATCCAGCGATAGAACTGCACGCGCCGCGACGCATCGGCCGGAATCATGCCGGGCGCCATTTCGGAAAAATACAAAAGCATCGCGGCACTTTCGGTCATCACCGTGCCATCGTCCATCACCAGCGTCGGCACCTTGCCTTGTGGATTCACCTTGACCAGGTCGGCAAATTGCGGGCTCTGGTCCCAGAAAGAGGTCTGCACGAATTCATAGGGCTGGCCGCTGATTTGCAGAATTGCTTCCACGACCGCCGATCCGCAGCCGGGTGCGCCAAATAATTTCATCATGGTGGGATATTCAATAAGCAATCAGGAAAAAGTCACCGCCGCTGTCGGCGTGACGTGGACGGCGGCTTTGCCCGCCGAAAACTGGTCGAGCAAGCCGTTGTGATGATCGATGATCTGCGCGGCACTCAAGGTGGGCGAGTTCCAGGTGCCGTGCGCGTCGGCGGCGAGGGTCACTTCGAACCCCAGCGACACGGCGCGGCGCACGGTGGTATCGACGCAGAATTCGGTCATGCAGCCGGCGACAATCAGACGCCCGATTTCGCGCTCGCGCAGCGTTGCTTCCAAGCCGGTGTCAAAAAACGCGTCGCAGGCGGTTTTGCGAATGACCAGGTCCGATTGCGTGACACCGAGTTCCGGACACAGTGCCCAGCCGGCGCTGCCTGGCTCGAGGCGGTCACCCGGTTCGCCGTTGTGCTGGACAAAAATCAGCGGCATGTTCGCGGCACGTGCGCGTTTGATCAGACCGACGATGTTGGCGAGGATTTGCGGCCAGCCGGCGTGGATACCTTTGTCATCGGCGATGCCGGTTTGCACGTCGATGACGAGGAGAGCGGCTGTCATTTCATTGCTCGTGTTGCATGACGATAAGGCTTGGCTTCATCGAGGTTTTCGCGAATTTCCAGATACCTGATTTGTTGAATTTCATGCGAACGGTTTCGAGTTGCGACCACCGAAAATCCCTCCCAGCCTCCCTTTTTCAAAGGGAGGAGTGCCCGGTTAACGTGTGCGCCCTTCGCTTGGCACTTCCCCCTTTGAAAAAGGGGGTGAAGCAGGGGTTTCGCGAAGCATGCTTCGCGCCTGATGAACGGCCAGCCAATGTATTGGCTGGTGCGCCCTGCAAGGGTAGAGGGGGATTTTCGGTGCTCG
>JANNGY010000130.1:0-3175 GCA_031404095.1 Betaproteobacteria bacterium
TTTGAAAAATAATTATTGAAATGATTTTGTGAAATTTGTCTCATAGATTTCATTAAAGGATTCAATTCAAGGCTAATAATATGTTTTTCAATAGCTGTTTGTGGCGTATGTTGTGACAAAATATCTAAATATTTATCATAATGATAAACTAATTTAAAATTGTCAATTGGAGTAATGTTTCTTTTTTGGGAACTTAATTTAAATTCTTTAATTAATCTTTCGGCAATGGACCACACGTCATCTGACTCGCGAATCGATGAGACATTCAGTGTGGTCAAGCGGCCGATGGGCAGCAATGCCTGTTCGCCTGTGTAGCCACTTGGATAAATCACCTAGAATCGCCAAGAAACGCATGCCCAATCCAAAACATCGCGAAGTGACCACGAGATGACTGCAAAAAAACGCCAGGTGCCCGAGAAAATGACCGACGCAGTAGAAGACAGGCGCCACGCGACTTCATACGACGTTGCGCTGCGGGCAGGTGTTTCCCAGTCGGCCGTGTCTCGCTGTTTCAAACCTGGGGCAAGTGTCTCGTCCGCCATGCGCGCGCGCGTGATGAAGGCCGCGAAGCAGCTAAATTACACGCCCAACGCCATTGCCCGCAGCCTGATCACGCGTCGCTCGAATCTGGTGGCGGTGCTTATTTCCAATCTGACAAACCTCTATTACCCGGAAGTACTGTCCGAACTAAGCCTGCAGTTCGCGCTGAAAGGCATGCGAGTGCTCCTGTTTACGTTGCCCCATGAGGCCGACATCGACAAGAATATCGCCAAGGTCTGGGAGTATCAGGTTGACGGTGTGATCGCCGCGGTCCGCCTGTCGTCGGCCCAGATCGCCGAATTCGAACGCCGGCAGATACCGGTCGTTCTGTTTAATCGCACGCTCGGCGACCGGGCAGTGAACGCGGTGGTGTGTGACCAGATCGCGGGCGCCAGGTTGCTGGTCGACCGGCTTGCGGGTGCGGGGCATAAACGCTTTTCCGTGATCGGGGGCCCGAAAGATTCAGTGGTCGGGCAGGAACGCGCCCGGGGTATCTGCGAGCGAATCTCCGAACTTGGATTGCGCGCTCCCTTCATTGTCCCAGGCGACTACGATTACGAGAGTGGCGCGAAAGGCCTGAAGGCGATCATGCAGCATCTTGGGCGGGCGCCGGACGCGATCGTCTGTGCCAACGATGTAATGGCGATCGGTTGTGTCGATACCGCGCGCCACGAGTTCGGGTTGGACGTGCCGGGAAAACTCTCTGTTGCTGGCTTCGATGGCGTCGAGCCATCCACCTGGCTCAGCTACAACCTGACCACGCTTCGGCAGCCGGTGCAAACGATGGCGCTGGCTGCAGCGGATCTTCTCATTTCCATCATCGGCAACCCGGCGGCTACGCCCGAACGGCGTGTTTTTTCCGCGCAATTTGTTGATGGCGGTACCGCTCGGTTAGGGAAGGCCTCGGCATGAATCGCATACAAACCACCCACGTCGGCAGCCTGCCGCGTTCGCAGCGGGTCACTGAACTTATCTTCGCCCATGAATTGGGAAGTGGCGTTGATCCGATTGAGTATGACACCACCATGGCAGATGCGGTCCGTACCGTGGTGGCGCGCCAGGTCGAGGCCGGCGTTGACCTGGTCAGCGATGGCGAGCAATCCAAAATCAGCTATGCGACCTATATCAAGGATCGCATCACGGGTTTTGACGGCGACAGCCCGCGCCGTACGCCACAGGACCTGGAGGCATTCCCGTCCTTCTTGAAACGCCTCGCGTCATCCGGCGGATCGCCACAATATCGGCGTCCGCGCTGCATCGGTCCGATCGCGCCCAAAACGCTCGCGCCACTGACCGACGATATCAAGCACTTCCACGCCGCGATCAAAGCGACCCCCCCGCATGGCACGTTCATGAACGCCGCTTCGCCGGGCGTGATCGCGCTGTTTCAGCCCAACGAATACTATCCCTCGCATGAAGCCTACCTGGACGCGCTCGCCGAGGCCATGCGCCCTGAGTACGAGGCCATTGTGGCGGCCGGATTTGTCTTGCAGCTCGATTGTCCGGACCTCGGTCTTGGCCGGCACATGATGTTCAAAGACAAGACCGAGAGTGAATACGTTCGCCTCGCGCATCAACACGTCGCTGCGCTCAACACGGCGCTGCGCAACATCCCGGCGGACCGCGTGCGGATGCATATCTGCTGGGGAAATTACGAAGGCCCACACCACTGCGATGTGCCGATGGATGTGGTATTGCCGATCGCGCTGAGGGCCAAGCCGCAGGCATTGTTGTTTGAATCGTGCAACCCGCGCCATGCGCATGAGTGGACGGTTTTCCGAGACAGCAAGATTCCCGACGACAAGATTCTGGTGCCGGGCGTGCTTGATTCGGTGTCGAATTTCATCGAGCACCCGCTGCTGGTGGCTGAGCGGATTGAGCGATTCGCCAATATTGTCGGGCGCGACCGCGTCATCGCAGGCACCGACTGCGGGTTCGGGACGTTCGCCGGTTTTGGCAATGTTGACCCGGAAATTGTCTATGCCAAGCTGGGCGCCTTGAGCGAGGGAGCCGCCATTGCCTCCAAGCGCCTGTGGGGCAAAGCGTAGTCATGAACCGCGTCGATTCCTTCCGCGAGCGCCTTTGCGCGGGAGAGTTGATGATGGGTACGTTTCTCAAGACGCCATCCGCGATTGTTTGCGAGGTGCTAGGCCTGTCGCCACTTGCGTGTGTATGCATCGATGCGGAACACGCCCCATTCGGCAGGATGGAACTCGATGCGTGCGTAGCCACGTTTCGCGCGGCCGACATGCCCTCGCTGGTGCGTGTCCAGTCGGGCAACGCGGGCGAGATCCTGGGCGCGCTGGACGCGGGTGCGACCGGGATTGTGTTGCCGCATGTCGTGTCCGGGCCGCAAGCGGCTGAGATCGCGCGCGCGGCGCATTACGGTCCGGGCGGTCGTGGCTACGCCGGATCGAGCCGCGCGGCGGGCTATACGACCAAGCCCATGGCGGACCATTTGCGCGACAGTTCGGCGCGCACCACCGTTATTGCGCAAATCGAGGACGCGGAAGCCCTGCCGAACCTGGACGCCATCGCCGCGGTGAAGGACATAGATTGCCTGTTTGTCGGCCGCATGGATCTGACCATTTCGCTGGGTGCGTCCAGCCCGCTGGAGGCGCGTGTGGTCGAGGCG
>JANNGY010000131.1:0-5197 GCA_031404095.1 Betaproteobacteria bacterium
AGAACTTTAGTGAACTGTGTGATTTTCTGGCGTCGATGGTGCTCTGCGAACAGATCCCGGTTTTGCTTCTTCATCTTTTCCCCTCATGATTTCGTCGCGACTCACTGGGGAGTCAGAGTCGAGGGGTTTTTAGAAGTTCCCCTTGAATTGGCGGGATTTCGCTGCGAGGATTCGCGCCGCAGGCGGTGGGCCCGCATGACTGCTGCCGTATGCAGATTGGCGCGCGGTCCGCAAGGATTCTGATGCCGAATAGAATTCCG
The DNA here is from genome assembly GCA_031404095.1 of Betaproteobacteria bacterium. GTDB lineage: Bacteria > Pseudomonadota > Gammaproteobacteria > Burkholderiales > Usitatibacteraceae > UKL13-2. The sequence goes on from JANNGY010000131.1 coordinate 261, forward strand.
CCCGCGCCGAAGTGGCCGCGTCGCGCCTACTTGACGACCTTCAACGCGCGACCAATGCCCACCAGCGCCGCAAAAAATAGCACGCTGAAAACCATCGCCACAAACGCGGTCGCGAGTGCCAGCGGGATTCCCTTTAGTTCGAGCGCCGACATCGCCAGCCACGCCAGCCAGACACCCGGAATGGCTGACGCCGCGATCGCCAGGATGCTGAAGAAATAGGACTTCATCGGTGAGGGGAAATGCGTGTAGGAGCCATGGGCAGGTAAGGTCATTGTGCGCTCGATTATCATCAGTTCTGGTTAATTCTATCCTTCGATCGATGCGTTGGTCGCGTCCGGGAAAATCAGGTGTTCGGCGCCAGCCAGCGCTCCGCGGTCGGCACATCCCAGTCCTTGCGGCGGGCATAGTCCTGCAACTGGTCGCGGTCGATCTTGCCGACGGCAAAATACTGCGCTTGCGGGTGCGCAAAATAAAACCCCGACACGGCGGCGGTCGGCCACATGGCGTAACTGTCGGTGAGCACAATGCCCGCCTTGTCGGTCGCCTGCAGGAGTGAAAACAGCGGGCCTTTCTCGCTATGCTCGGGGCACGCAGGATAGCCCGGCGCCGGACGTATGCCCACATATTTTTCGGCGATCATGGCCTCGGCGGACAGCGCCTCATCCTTGGCGTAGCCCCAGTATTCGCGCCGCGTTTTCCAGTGCAAGTGTTCGGCGAATGCTTCGGCGAGGCGATCGGCCAGCGCCTTGATCATGATGGCGCTGTAGTCATCGTTGGCCGCCTCGAAAGCCTTGGCGCGCTCTTCGCAGCCGATGCCGGCGGTCACGGCGAAGGCGCCGAGGTAGTCATGCAGTCCCGAATCTCTCGGCGCAATGAAATCGGCCAGGCATTGATTCGGGTTGTCCGCCGGCTTTTCATTTTGCTGGCGCAGGTGGTGAAAGGTCGCCAGCTTATCGCTGCGCGACTCGTCCGCATAAACCTCGATATCGTCACCGACGCTGTTGGCCGGCCAGAAACCGACCACCGCGTTGGCGCTGAGCCAGCGGCCCTTGATGATCTGGTCGAGCATTTTCCGGCCATTGTCGAATACTTCGCGCGCGGCGGCGCCGACGGTGGCGTCGTCGAGTATCTGCGGATACTTGCCCCACAGGTCCCAGGTCTGGAAAAACGGGCCCCAGTCGATGAATGGCACCAGCTCTTCGAGCGGATAGTTCTTCAGCTGCTTCACGCCGATAAACGCCGGCTTCGGCGGCACGTAGCCGTGCCACTCGATCTTGGACTTGTTGGCGCGCGCGGTGGGCAGTGGTACCAGCTTCACGCCCTTCTTGTTGGCGTGCTGCTCGCGCACCTTCACATAATCGTCGCGCACCGATTGCACGTAATTGGGCTTCAGTTCGTCGGACAGCAGGTTGCTGCAGACGCCGACCGCGCGCGAGGCGTCCGGCACCCACACGACCGGGCCATGGTAATTTGGTTCGACCTTTACTGCGGTATGTGTGCGCGAGGTGGTGGCGCCGCCGATCATCAGCGGAATGGTGAAGCCGCGGCGCTGCATTTCCTAGGCGACGTGCGCCATTTCTTACAGTGAAGGTGTGATCAGTCCCGACAGGCCGATGATGTCGGCCTTCTCCGCGATGGCGGCATCGAGGATCTTGTCACAGGCCACCATCACGCCCAGATCCACCACCTCATAGTTGTTGCATTGCATGACCACACCGACGATGTTCTTGCCGATGTCGTGCACGTCGCCCTTGACGGTGGCCATCACGATCTTGCCCTTGGCCTTTGCGTTTTCGCTGCCGAGCAGGCGCTTTTCTTCCTCGATGTACGGCACCCGGTGCGCCCCCGCCTGTTTCATGACGCGTGCCGATTTCACCACTTGCGGCAGGAACATCTTGCCCGCGCCGAACAGGTCGCCGACCACGTTCATGCCATCCATCAGCGGGCCTTCGATAACGTTGATCGGCCGGCCGCCGGCAGCTTTCACCTTCAGGCGAACTTCTTCAGTGTCTTCAACGATGTACTGGGTGATGCCGCGCACCAGCGCATGCGACAGGCGCGCCTCGGCCGGCTGTTCGCGCCACGTCAGGTCCTCGATGTTTTCCTTTTTCTGGCCCTTGTATTGCTCGGCGAAAGTGACCAGGCGGTCAGTCGAATCGGCGCGGCGATTGAACAGCACATCTTCCACGCGTTCGAGCAGATCCTTCGGAATATCGTCGTAGACGCCGAGTTGCCCGGCGTTGACGATGCCCATGGTCATGCCGGCCTTGCCGGCGTGATACAGGAAGGCGGTATGAATCGCTTCACGCACCGGTTCGTTGCCGCGGAAAGAGAACGACACGTTCGAGACACCGCCGCTCACCTTGGCCAGCGGCAGGTTCTCGCGAATCCATTTCGTGGCGCGGATGAAATCGAGACCGTAGGTGGCGTGCTCTTCGATGCCGGTCGCCACCGCGAAGATATTCGGGTCGAAGATGATGTCTTCCGGCGGGAAGCCGACCTCTTCGGTCAGGATCTGGTAGCAGCGCGCGCAAATCTCGATCTTGCGCTCGTAGGTATCGGCCTGGCCCTTTTCATCGAAAGCCATCACGATCACGGCGGCGCCATAGCGGCGCGCCAATTTGGAGTGGCGGATGAACTCGGGGATACCTTCCTTCATCGAAATCGAATTGACGATCGACTTGCCCTGCACACACTTGAGGCCGGCCTCGATCACGCTCCATTTGGAACTATCGATCATGATCGGCACCCGCGAAATGTCCGGTTCGCTGGCGATCAGATTGAGGAACTTGGTCATGGCCGCCTGCGAATCGAGCATCGCCTCGTCCATGTTGATGTCGATGACCTGTGCACCGTTTTCCACTTGCTGGCGGGCAACCGACAATGCCGCGTTGTAGTCGCCGTCCAGGATCAGCTTGGCAAACGCGCGCGAACCGGTGACGTTGGTGCGTTCGCCGACATTGACGAACAGCGAATCGTCACCGATGTTCACCGGTTCCAGGCCCGACAGGCGCAGGCGCTTTTCGATCGGCGGGACGCGATTGGCAATCTCGCGCGGCTTGAAGGGCGCGACGATATCCGCGATCGCCTTGATGTGTGGTGGCGTAGTGCCGCAGCAGCCACCGGTGATGTTGAGCCAGCCGGCCTCGGCCCACTCGCGAATGAAGGCCGCCGTCTGTGCCGGCAACTCGTCGTATTCCGCCATCGCGTTGGGCAGGCCCGCGTTCGGATGCGCGGACACATAGCAATCGGCTTTTTCCGCCAGTTCCTCGACGTGCGGCCGCAGTTCCTTCGCGCCGAGCGCGCAGTTGAATCCGATCGACAGCGGGTTCGCGTGACGCACCGAGTTGTAGAACGCCTCCACCACCTGCCCCGACAGGGTGCGGCCGGAGGCATCGGTGATAGTGCCGGAAATCATCACCGGCAAGCGGTGTTCATGCCCATTCCTGCCATCAAGACCGCGCGCCTCGAATTCTTCCTCGACGGCAAAGATCGCCGCCTTGGCGTTGAGCGTGTCGAAGACGGTCTCGATCAGGATGATGTCGGCGCCGCCGTCGATCAGGCCGCGCGTGGCGTCGCGATACGCGTCCTTGACCTCGTCGAAATTGACCGCGCGAAAACCCGGATCGTTGACGTCGGGCGACAGCGACAGCGTGCGATTCATCGGCCCCAGCACGCCCGCGACAAAGCGGGCCTTGCCCGGTGTCTCGACTGAAACCGCATCCGCCACTTCGCGCGCCAGCCTTGCGCCTTCGAAATTGAGCTCGTAGGCCAGCGCCTGCATGCCGTAGTCGGCCATGGAAACCGCGGTCGAATTAAAGGTGTTGGTTTCGAGGATATCTGCGCCGGCTTCGAGATACTGGCGGTGAATTTCGCGGATCACCTGCGGACGCGTCAGCGTCAGCAGATCGTTATTGCCACGCAGGTCCTGTGGCCAGGCGGCAAAGCGCTCGCCACGGTACTCAGCCTCGGTGAGCCGGTAACGCTGGATCATGGTGCCCATCGCGCCGTCGAGCACGAGGATGCGTTGCATCAGCGCCTTTTCGAGGGCGGCGGTGCGGGCGGGGCGGGATGAAAGGGCGTGGTCCATTTTTTTGTCGGCTGTCATCCCCGGATCAAGTCCGGGGCAGGCTCTGAACGAAGTGAAGGATCTGGATGATTGAGCAGGAGGGGCCCAGATCCTTCGCTGCGCTCAGGATGACAATTCATTTTGTTGTCTGCGCGGCAATCCAGCTGTCGATCTTCGCTTCCAGCAGGTGCATCGGCAGCGCGCCATCACTCAATATCTGGTCGTGATAGTCGCGCAGGCTGAAGCGGGCGCCGAGTTTTGTTTTCGCGCGGTCACGCAACTCCTGGATTTTCAGCGAACCGACTTTATAGGCAAGCGCCTGTCCCGGCCATCCCATGTAGCGCTCGGTGTAGCGACGCGATTCATGTTCCGAATAGCCCTGGGTGTCCATCATGTACTTGATGGTCTGTTCACGCGTCCAACCCCTGGTGTGCAACCCGGTATCGACCACCAGCCGCACGGCGCGCAGGAGTTCATCGGAGAGGTGTCCGAGATATGAGTTGGGATCCTCGAACAAGCCCATGTCGTGGCCCAGTGTTTCGGCATAAAGTGCCCAGCCCTCGGAATAGGCCACGTTTCCGCCGTGCTGGCGGAATTTGGGCAATGGCAATTCCTGTTGCAGTGCGATGTGATAGTGGTGACCGGGCTGGCCCTCGTGGATGTACAGCGTGGCCATGCCGGTATTGCTGTACTTGGTCGCATCTTCGATCACCGCAAAGAAGATACCCGGTCGCGAACCATCTGCGGGGGGCGACGTGTAGTGATCGGACGCGGTGGAGCGTGTCAATTCCGGCTCAGCGCGGATTTCCAGCGACGCTTTGGGTGACCGGCCAAAAAGTTGTGGCAGCTTTTCGATGATTTTCCGGTT
>JANNGY010000132.1:0-7059 GCA_031404095.1 Betaproteobacteria bacterium
CGGGACGGGCACGCACCCGCTCTGCAAGGATCGGGTCGCAGGCGAGGTGGCTGTCGATCGCGCGCATGTCCGCGTCGAGGTCGAAGAGCCTGCGCACCCTTTCGGCGATGCGATGCAGCGGCACGGCACGCGTCGCACGCACGCGCACCTGTATCCTCGCCGAACGCCGTGCAGGCCGCACTTCCACCAGGCCGCGCGCCGCGCCCAACGCGAAGCTGCGCAGGTAGCGCGAATCCTGCACCGACTCGACCCCGGGAATTGCCCGCGCCGCGAGGAAGGTCAGCATGGCGTCCCAGTCGTACGGTTGCCGATATGCGAGCTCCAGCACCGCGGGATCGGGAACGGATCTGCTTGCCGCCATTAGCGCCGCTCGCGATCGTTGCGGATGCGCGCCAGGCGCACCACGCCCGGATCATTCGGGTTCCGGCTCCGCGTCGTGGGTCGCCGCCCCCGCAGCCGCGCGGTGTCGACCCCGTAGGGCGCCGGCCGCTGTCCGCGTGGCGGCGCATGCTCCACAATGCGCAAACCGGTCTTGAACGGACACTTTGGCATGCGCATGAACTTCGTCCTGGTCGACTTCGAGAACGTGCAGCCGAAGAACATGGATGCGCTGCGCGGCGGCGCTTTCCGCGTCAAGGTGTTCGTGGGGGCGAACCAGTCGCGCTTCCCGCGCGAGATGGTACTGGCGCTGCAAGCCCTGGGCACTGCGGCCGAGTACATCGAGATCGCGGGCAGCGGCGTCAACGCCCTGGATTTCCATATCGCGTTCTACATCGGGCGGCTGGCCGCGACGCACCCGGATGCCGAGTTCACCCTCATCTCGCGCGACCGCGGCTTCGACCCGCTGATCCGCCACCTCGCGACGCTGGGCATTACCTGCCATCGCCTGGCGACGATCTCGGACGTTCCTGGGGCCGGCACCCCTGCGCCGAGCGCCCCGGGCAAGCGCCTCCCACCGACGCCAGTACCGCTGCCCACGCGGCTCGCGTTGTCGGCGGCCGCGTCGACCGGCAAGGCTAAACCCAAGATGCCCGCCGCCGTGCGTCCGCCGCTGGTGGGTGCCACGGTGCCTGCCAAGCCGGCGCGCGCAAAGGCCTTGCCGGGTGCACGAGCAGTCCCCCTTCTGGATGGCATGACCGAGCGGGTCGCGCTCATCGAGACGCACCTTGCGCGCGCGCGCGCCGCAAGGCCGGCGACACTGAAGCGGCTCCAAAGCGCGATCCGCAACTGGCTGGACAGGGACATGGAACAGGACGAAGTCGACCGCATCGTGTCGCGGCTCGCGGTTCGCGGCAGGGTCAAGATCGTGGACAGCAAGGTCGTTTACCCGGGTTCGACGTGAGCTGATCTCCTGCATGCGCAAATGTCCTGAGCCCGGCGCGCGCCCAGCGTGCGGGAGACCGCCGCTTGCGTCGGCGCCGCGCCGGGTCGAAACTGCAACCTCGCCCTGTCTTACGGAGTGCCGTCATGAACGCCGTCACCGCAAGCGCAGCAAGCCCCAGCCTGGAGACCCTGCAGCGCGAGGAAAGCGCCGCCAAGCAGCTGTTCTTCGGCGACATCTTCGAAGAGAACCTCTTTCCCTATCCGAAGATGCGGGAACGGGACCGGGAGATGCTCGGCTCCATGGTCGATGCGATCGACGCCTTCCTCGCCGACCGGCAGAAGGAGTTGAGGGAATGGGACCGCAGCGCGCACCAGCCCGACGAGTTCGTCCAGGCACTGCGCGAGATGGGCCTGTTCGGCCTGATCATCCCGGAGGAATTCGGAGGCCTGGAGCTTTCCAATGCCGCCTACGCGCGCGTGCTCGCGCAGACCAGCTCGCACGACAGCTCCACTTCGCTGACGATAGGCGCGCACAGCTCGATCGGGATGAAGGGCGTGCTGCTGTTCGGCACGCCCGAGCAGAAGGCGAAATACCTGCCGCGGCTCGCGAGCGGGGAGTTGATCGCGGCGTTCTGCCTGACCGAGTCCGGCGCCGGTTCCGATGCCGCCGCCGTGCGCAGCAAGGCCACGCGCAACGACGACGGCAGCTGGACCCTCGCCGGCGAGAAGATCTGGATCACCAACGGCGGCACCGCCGGGCTGTACACCGTGTTCGCGAAGACCGACACCCCCGAGGGCAAGATGACCGCCTTCATCGTCGAGGCGGGTTGGCCCGGCGTCAGCCATGGCCCGCACGAAGACAAGATGGGGATCAGGGCCTCTTCGACCACGACGGTGGCCTTCGCCGACGTGCGCGTTCCCGCCGATAACGTGCTGGGCGAAGTCGGCAAGGGCTTCAAGGTCGCGATGGCGATCCTCAACAACGGCCGCACCGGCCTGGGCGGCGGTGCGGTGGGCGGCATGAAGGCGCTGATCCGGATGGCGACGGCGCAGGCCAAGGAGCGCAAGCAGTTCGGCAAGCCCATCGCGGAGTTCGGCCTGGTGCGCGAGAAGATCGCGCAGATGACCATCGACTGCTTCGCGGCCGAGAGCGCGGTGTGGATGGTCGCGCACTACATCGATTCGGGCTGCACCGACTATTCGGTCGAAGCGGCGATGAGCAAGGTATTCGCCAGCGACGCGATCCAGCGCGCCGCCAACGAGGCCCTGCAGATCGCCGGCGGCAACGGCTTCATGCGCGAGTTTCCCTACGAACAGGTGGTGCGCGATTCGCGCATCCTCTCCATCTTCGAAGGCACCAACGAGATCCTCAGGCTCTACATCGCGCTTTCCGGCCTGAAGGAAGTGGGCACCAACCTGTCCGGGCTGAAGTCGGCCCTGGGCAACATCTTCAGCGATCCGATCAAGGGCTTCGGAGTGTTCTCCGGCTACGCCAGCCGGCGCGTGCGCGAGTCCACCGGGTACGGTACCGACCGGATACTGCGCGAGCTCCACCCTTCGCTGCGGAACGCGGCGGAGACCTACGAGAAGTACGTGGTCGAGCTCTCCAAGTCGTCCGACGCGCTGCTGCGCAAGTACGGCAAGAAGATCGCCGACCAGCAGTATGCGCAGAAGCGGATTGCGGACCTCGCGATCGACCTTTTCGTCGGACTGTGCGTGATTTCGCGGGTCGACACCATGGTGCGGGAGAAACACCCGGAAGCCGACAGCGCGATCCAGTGCCGTCAAACTGCGTCGCGTGCATTGCTGGCGTCTCTGCAGCAGCGGTTGAGGCCAGTTGGCTTGCAGCCGGATCCCGTTGCTGACCCTGCATTGGACTTCAATACAACGTGCCTTGATCGACTGCAATGTGCCCTTACCGGTCGGTGGCGAAAGTGCGGACCGGTCACTCGCGACCACACTCTGAAATGCCGAAGCAAGCACTCAGATTTCGGGGTCGAATTTTTCATCTATTCGTCAGCAACGCAGCGTTTTCGAGTACTCACTGAACTCTGGTGGCGGTTAGGTCTGGGCTAGATACGGCCCGTCGTGGATGACTGGGCACTGGAAATCAATCAGCAGCAGGACCCCTTTGCTACGATGGGCGCTGTCCGCAGACGGTGCCCGGCATCGCCCGGCTCCCAGCTGCGCACATCTTAGGAATGAAGGAAACAACCCCCATGGACACCCAGGAGGCCTACAAGGAATTGGGCCTGACCCCCAGCGCCAGTGATGCACAGCTCAAAGCCACCTGGCGGCGCTTGGTCGCTGCCTGGCACCCTGACCGCAACGCGGCGGCTGGCGCCGGCCGGCGCATGCAGCTTATCAACAAGGCTTACCAGCACATCCGCCAACTGCGCGATGGCGACGGTAGTGGCTCGGATGATGCCGAAGGCAATAGTAGCGAAGCAGCACACTCCCCCGCCTCTGAGGCTCCTGAAGCTCAGACCCCCGCAAACACGCATGTCCGCAAAGTGCGGCTGTCCGTGGAGGAGGCCATCCTGGGCTGCACCCGCATGCTACGCGGCCACTTTACGCACACCTGCAATGACTGTGTCGGCAAAGGGCAGCGTGTGCTGGCGCAGGCGTGCGGCACCTGCCGCGGCAGCGGTGCCGTTCGTAAGGCGGCCCTTTTTGGCTGGTTGTGGAACCAAGAGGAATGTGCAGATTGTGGCGGTGACGGACGTCAGCGCGCGCCCTGCGACGCCTGCGACGGCAGCGGTGAGAGGGCAGTGGCCTACCGACGTCGGGTACGTTTCCCTGCCGGCCTGCGCGAGGGCCATGTATTAAGCGTGCCAGCTTCGCGCCATGGTGACATGGAAATTGGCCTCGAACTGCAAGTGGAGATCGAGCCTCACCCGTTTTTCACTTTGGATGACGACGGCGTGCTGCGTTGTGAAATGCCGGTCAACGGCTACGCCTGGATGGCGGGTCGTTGGGTGGAGGTGCCGACCCCGGACGGCGCGCAGCAGTTGCGCATGAAGCGCGATGCCCTGGTCTACCGGCTACGCGGTCAGGGCTTTCCGAGTGCGCCGCGTGGCCCCCGGGGTGATTACCATGTGAAAGTGGTTCCTGTGTTTCCCGCACAGGACGATCCGGTGCAAGAAGCGCTGCTGGACCAGTTGATTGCATGCTCTACAAGTGCTGCCGAAGCCGATCGTTCCCAGCCGCTTGGGCAATGGCAGCGTCAAATGAAACGCTGGAGCTCCAGCAAAAAGGAGCAGGCGCGGGACCATTGACACCAGGTTATCGCGCTCGGACGTAGCCGAAGGACCACTGACTGGTCGGTATAGACCATTCCAAATTGACCTAAACGAGATGCCAGATACCCGACCGCTATCGACACCCGCTTGGTGCCTACAAGAGCCGTTCGGTTCTCGTCGTTGAGGCGGTCAGTTATCTGAGGCAAAGCCGCCGCTCGCAAGCTTTCCTTGTTCCTTGGCTTGTTGGCGACTGCCAACCTTCATTTCTGGAAATCACTGACAGCAGATCTGCTCAGGACTTGCGAAGCCGCCCGGACATCCTCAAGCCATCGCGGATGTTCAGCCCCATCAGTCCCAGATTGGTGGCCCCTGCCAAGAGCTCCAATCCCTGAACCAGATAGAACGTCATGTCGAATGTTCCCGCTGCCGCCCATCGATTCAGAAAGATCGCACAAGGAACAAGGATCAACACCCCATTGGCCCCGATGAAGGGCATTCGTCTCTTCTTCGCTGCAATGAGTCGCCCCTGCCGAGCCTTCGACAAAATGAATCCACTGACACCCGTCGCAGCAATGGCGGGGATCAGAAGGAAGAGGCCTGGCATCACTATCAGGGCTTTCACCGCGACGATGGTTTCCGTCGAGCCCCATAGCTCGGAAAATAGTGTGGCGCTGAACAAGCTGGCAATAGTCAACGTCGCCAGCAAGCCGGAAAAAAAATGGATTCGTTGCGTCATCGCTTGTGCTCCGGTTCGTTCGCTCATTACGGTCCAACACAAAGGTTGGGCACGGTCAATCGACTGAAGAGGTGCGGCGAAGCAACGGCAGACGATGGGTACTGCTCCAGCGAACTCTTGAAATCCGGATGATTGAACGCCGTACGAAAATGCGCCACCGACTCCCAGATGGCGTAGTTGAGAAACACCGTGCTGCCGGCAATGCCGCGATGCAACTGAGTTGAGATGTACCCGGGCTGTTGCTTCATCCAGTTTGCGTCGTTTTCCCAAGCCTTGAGCAAGGCGGGAATGTCGGGCTCAGCGACTTCAAATACATTGACAAGGACGACTGGTGAAACATCCGAGGACAGTTGCTGAAAAATTGGCACATTTTGGTCAAGCGGGCGCAGTTCAAGCATTAGAGGACTCCTTCTGATTGACGTTGAAGATCAGGACGCATTGACCGATGAGAGATGGTGCTCCAGGGCGGCAAGGACTTGCTTTGCGCTCTGTAATTCAGACAGAGGCAGCCCTTGCCCCAGTGATTTTGCCCATACGCGTTGCAACACCATTGCTTCGTCATAGGCCGCTTGCCCTTTAACAGACAGCGCAAGAAGGGGGGATCGTTGATGTCGAGGATTGGGATGCGATTCGATCAGGCCCTCCGCCACCGCGAGATTCAACTGTTTCTGCACACCCTGTCGAGTGACCCCCATCGCCGCGGCGATTTGTGGAGCAGTTTGTGGTTCTCCCGCCATGGCGATGGCACCCAACACCTGCCAACGCGCACTAGTTAGACTGAGCGGCTGGACCAGTCGGTCGCCCTGTTCCAATAGCTGTGCATTGAGCCGAAAAACGCTGAGGATGATCTCCGTCACCGCATCGATGGATTTTGAGTTCTTCGCCAAGACCTGAGTCCTTTCCAAAAAACAGTGAAGATCGGGTAATTGACAACCAGTTTACTATAAGGAAACTGGTTGTCAATTATTTTGTTCGTATGGCTTTATCTTCTGAAAAACTAGACCGGATCAATTTCAGGATGACCGTTCAGGCTGAGTTGCTGACGTTCATTCTTAGGAATATATCGATAACTGAATGACGGCATCTGGTCGTTCGCTGCGATCCCGTCCGACTGACTTCATTCCTTAGAACAGGCGCCAGCAGGCGGCAAGAACACGGGCTCCTTCGCCGTGACGATTTGCTTGTCCTTATAAGGTGGGCAATCGGTCGAAGTGGTCGAAGCGAGGCAACGGCGGTTGAACCTGCGTTACTTCAAGCGCGTCGACCAGTGCTGCCGACACGCTATCGCGTAGCCAACTGCACATATCCGCAAGCTGCTCCGGCGCACCCTGCAGCATTACCTCGACTGACCCGTCGATGCGGTTATGGACCCAGCCGGTGATGCCGAGCGCCCGTACGCGGCGCACGCCGGATCCGCCCGGCGACCTGCAGTGAAACCCCTGTCGCTATGAGTTTGATAGCTACCTGCGCAGATTTGGCGAGGGCTAGAGGCCATATTGACCTAAATTCCGGGAATCTGATCGGCACCGGTCGTCGACCGGATCGGCGTCAATGCAACGCTCGCACCATTAGCCGCAGGAATGACGCGGGGAAAAGTCTGATTTTCATATCAATGGCGTGCGGCTTGCCACACACTGCCTGCTTCAAGAACTAAACCGGAGAACAGCATGCGTATCGGACTACCCCAGGAAATCAAGAACCACGAATACCGCGTCGGCCTCACCCCGGCCAGTGTGCGCGAGCTGACCACGCACGGCC
>JANNGY010000133.1:0-10324 GCA_031404095.1 Betaproteobacteria bacterium
TGACCACATCGTCAGCATCGACCTGGACGGCGTGCCACTGCGCACGCTCGACATCGAAGGCTTGTTGAAGACCAAGCAGACTTCGCGCGACAAGGACAAATTTGATCGGCTAATCCTTGAGCGTGCACTCCAGGAGCTCAAAAAGACCTGAGGGTGCCGAGCGTCCATCAAGACGCAAACACCTCGCGCGCCAGCGCTTCCAGGTCGAGTCGGGTCTCGCCGTCCTGCGTCAGATTAGTGAGTTGCAAATAGTTGGATTCCCGTTTTCACGGGAATGACAGGTAGATAGAAGTGACCTGAAGGCCAAACTCCCCATTCCACGGGTCTTTCAAGCCATTTTTGCCCGGAAAGGCGCGCCAGTGCGCGACTTCGGCGCCGCAATTACCGGGATTTCACTGACACTTCGCCGCTCGGCATCGATGTCCTGAAACCCGTTTTCCAAGGCAAATCAAGAAATCACCGACAACTTCCGCCGCGCGGGCGCGATGCGGCAAGTCGTTTGATCTACGTCAAAACCGCTGCAATTCTCGCGGCATAGCATTTCCCGCAGGCGCGAATATTGCAAGTGAACCCGCTCGCCATCCTGGCGGTGTTGCGTACCTTGCATCTTGAGGAGTGTTTGACCGCATGAATATTTCCAGTGTGCTGGTGAGTGCCCGGCCCGGCATGGCCAGTCATGTGCAAGCTTGCCTCTGCGCGCTGAACGGCGTGGAGGTGCATGCATTGAGCGAGGAGGGTCGCCTGGTCGTCACGATCGAGGCGGACTCCGACCAAATGGTCGCCGACATGTTTGCAACGATCAACCAGCAATCGGGTGTGCTGTCGGTTGCCATGGTTTATCACCAATTCGAATCCGATCCCGATGAAGAGGCCTGAGATGAAACTGACCCGACGTGAATTTATCAAGAGCAATGCAATCGCCGCCGCCGCAAGCGCGGCCGGCATGACGGTTCCGGGGCTGGCTGAAGCCGCCGCCCCGGTGAAAGGCGACGGCGTGCGATGGGACAAGGGCGCGTGTCGCTATTGCGGCGTTGGCTGCGGTGTGCTGGTCGGCACCAAGGGCGGTCGCATCGTCGCCACCCAGGGCGACCCGGACGCGCCGGTCAACAAGGGGCTTAACTGCATCAAGGGCTACTTCCTGTCGAAAATCCAGTATGGCAGGGACCGCCTGACCCAGCCGCTGCTGCGCATGAAGGACGGCAAGTTCGACAAGAACGGCGAATTCACGCCGATTACCTGGACCAAGGCCTTCGACATCATGGAAGAAAAGGTCAAGGCCGCGCTCAAGAAGGGCGGGCCGCGCAACATCGCCATGTTCGGTTCCGGCCAATGGACCATCTGGGAGGGCTACGCCGCCGCCAAGCTGATGAAGGCCGGTTTCCTCACCAATAATCTCGATCCGAACGCGCGCCACTGCATGGCTTCCGCCGTGGCCGGCTTCATGCGCACCTTCGGCATCGATGAACCGATGGGCTGCTACGACGACCTCGAGCACGCCGACGCGTTCGTGCTGTGGGGCGCCAACATGGCCGAGATGCATCCGATCCTCTGGGCGCGTCTCACCGACCGGCGCCTGACCGCGAAACACGTCAAGGTTCACGTACTCTCGACGTTTTCGAACCGCTCCTGCGAGCTGGCCGACAACGAGATGATTTTCAAGCCGTCGACGGACCTGGCGATCCTCAACTACATCTGCAACTACATCATCCAGAACAACGCGGTCAACAAGGAGTTCGTCGCCAAGAGCGTCAACTTCAAGAAGGGCGTGACCGACATCGGCTACGGCCTCAGGCCGAATCATCCGCTGGAAAAGGTGGCGATGAACAACGGCTATCCGGGCGAGGACGGCAAGCCCAAGGGTAATCCGAACAACTCGTCGCCGATCACCTTCGACGAGTTCGCGCAGTTTGTCGCCGAATACACGCTCGACAAAACGCACGAGATTTCCGGCGTACCGAAGGACAAGCTCGAAGCGCTGGCGAAAGCCTATGCCGACCCGAAAACCAAGGTCGTTTCGTACTGGACCATGGGCTTCAACCAGCACGTCCGCGGCACCTGGGCCAATAACATGATCTACAACGTGCACCTGCTGACCGGAAAAATTTCCGAGCCCGGCAATGGGCCATTCTCGCTGACCGGTCAGCCGTCGGCCTGCGGGACCGCGCGCGAAGTCGGCACCTTCGCCCATCGCCTGCCGGCGGACATGGTGGTGATGAATCCGAAGCATCGCGAGATCTCGGAGAAAATCTGGAAACTGCCGCCCGGCGCGCTGCCCGACTGGATCGGCGCGCATGCGGTCGCGCAGAGCCGCCTGCTGAAAGACGGCAAGATCAACTTCCTGTGGACGAGTACGACCAACAACATGCAAGCCGGTCCGAATATCAACGACGAGATCTACCCTGGCTGGCGCAACCCGGACAACTTTATCGTCGTCTCCGATGCCTACCCGACGGTGTCGGCGATGTCGGCGGATTTGATCCTGCCGTCGGCCATGTGGATGGAAAAAGAAGGCGCCTATGGCAACGCCGAGCGGCGCACCCAGTTCTGGCGTCAGCAGGTCAAGGCGCCGGGCGAATCCAAGTCCGACGTCTGGCAATACATCGAGTTTGCCAAACGCTTCAAGACGGACGAAGTCTGGCCGGCCGCGCTGCTCGAGAAAAATCCGGAATACAAAGGCAAGACGCTGTACGACGTGCTTTTCGCCAACGGCGTTGTCAACAAATTCCCGCTGTCGGAAATGCCCAAGGGCTTCGAGCCTGACGATTCCAGGGCGCTCGGCTTCTACCTGCAAAAGGGATTGTTCGAGGAATACGCCCAGTTCGGGCGCGGTCACCAGCACGACCTCGCCCCGTTCGACACCTATCACCACGCGCGCGGCCTGCGCTGGCCGGTGGTGGGGGGCAAGGAAACATTGTGGCGCTTTCGCGAAGGCTACGACCCCTATGTCAAGGCGGGCGAGGGCGTGAAGTTCTACGGAAACCCCGACGGCAAGGCCAATATTTTTGCGCTGCCTTACCAGCCGGCCGCCGAAGCGCCGGATGCGGAGTACGACCTGTGGCTATCCACCGGCCGCGTGCTCGAACACTGGCATACCGGTTCGATGACCCGCCGCGTTCCCGAACTGTATAAGGCGGTACCCGATGCCGTGGTGTTCATGCATCCGGACGACGCGAAGGCGCGCGGTCTGCAACGTGGCAATGCGGCCAAAGCCATCACCCGCCGCGGCGAGATTCAATTGCGGGTCGAGACGCGCGGCCGCAACAAGATGCCGGCCGGCATGGTGTACATCCCGTTCTTCGACGAAATGCGGCTGGTCAACAAGCTGACCCTCGACGCGACTTGTCCGATCTCGAAAGAGACCGATTTCAAGAAGTGCGCGGTAAAGATCGTGAAAGTCTGAGGAAAGGCATCGGGAGGCCGGACACGGCACAAGCCCCGGCTTCCCGGTTGAACATGTCAGCCGAAAAAAATGCCAAGCCGCGAATCTTCGCGAATCCTTCGCGTGAGAGGCGCCAGTTCATTCTCGATTCCGCCAGGATGGCTTGCGGCGTCGGCATGCTGGGTCTCGGGCTCGGGCTGTATGGCAAGCAGGCCGCTGCGCGCCCGCCACTGGCCATTCGTCCGCCGGGGGCGATCGCCGAACCGGAGTTCCTCGGCGCCTGCATCCGTTGCGGCATGTGCGTGCGCGACTGCCCCTACCACACGCTGGAGCTGGCCAAACCGGAATCCGCGGTGGCGGTCGGCACCCCGTACTTCACGGCACGCAGCATCCCCTGCGAGATGTGCGAGGACATCCCCTGCGTGAAGGCCTGCCCGACCGGCGCGCTCGACCATGGTCTCACCGACATCAACAAGGCGAAGATGGGCCTGGCGACCCTGGTCGATCACGAGAGTTGCCTGAATTTTCTTGGCCTGCGCTGCGATGTCTGCTATCGCGTATGCCCGGTGATCGACAAAGCCATCACGCTCGACGTGGTACCCAATACGCGCACCGGCCGCCATGCCATGTTCCTGCCGACGGTGCATTCGGAGGCGTGTACCGGTTGCGGAAAGTGCGAGAAATCGTGCGTGCTCGAGGAGGCGGCCATTCGGGTGCTGCCGCCGAAATTGGCGCAGGGCCAATTGAGCAAATCCTACCGTGTCGGCTGGGAAGAAAAGAAAAAAGCCGGGCGCTCGCTCATCGACGAAAATGAAATGCTCGACCTGCCTGACCGGATGCCGGCAGGGGTGACGTTGCCGAATCACTTTGATCCGGGCAGCGCGACGGCGCCCGCGGCGGCGCCGGGAACAGGCAACGTGGAGTCCGGCGTACCGAATGCACTTCGCCCGGTTTCGCCCGCGCCGGCCGGGAAGGCGCCGCTGCATTCCGGCAACTCGACCAGTCTGGGTGGCGTGACCGTCGATTCGAAAGGCGCTGTCGTGGTCCCGCGCAATCCGCCGGGATTGGGAGGCGGCAAATGATGCGTTTCGCCCGCGATGCGATCGTGAAAAAGGGCTGGTTCGGCGCGCACCAATGGCTGATCCTGAGGAGGCTCGTTCAGTTCGGCATTCTTGCGCTCTTCCTGCTCGGGCCGATGGCCGGCGTCTGGATCATCAAGGGCAACCTTGCGCACAGCATGACGCTTGGCGTGTTGCCGCTGACGGATGCCTACGTGACGCTGCAATCACTGGTCGCGGGGCATGTGGCGGAATCGCGCGGATTGATCGGCGCGGCCATCGTCGTCGTTTTCTATATCCTGATCGGCGGCCGGGTGTTTTGCTCCTGGGTATGTCCGGTGAATCCGCTGACCGACGCCGCCCGCTGGCTGCGCCGCCGTCTCGCCATCAAGGGCGGGGCGCAACTTCCGCGCGATACGCGTTACTGGATACTGGGCATGACATTGATACTGTCCGCGGTGAGCGGCAGCATTGCCTGGGAGTGGATCAATCCGGTGTCGATGCTGCATCGCGGCCTGTTCTTCGGCATCGGCGCCGCGTGGATGATCGTGCTGTCGGTGTTTCTGTTCGATCTCTTTGTCATGAAGAACGGCTGGTGTGGCCGGCTGTGTCCGGTGGGCGCGTTCTACAGCCTGCTCGGGCGTGCGTCGCTTGTGAGGGTGTCCGCCGCGCAACGCAGTGCCTGCAACGATTGCATGGATTGCTTCGAGGTCTGCCCGGAACCGCAAGTGATTCCGCCGGCGCTGAAAGGCGAGGCGAAGGGAATCGGGCCGGTGATTCTCTCGGCAAACTGCACCAACTGCGGTCGCTGTATCGATGTTTGTTCGAAAGACGTTTTTCGCTTCGGGACGCGCTTTGAAATCAAGGTGGCCGACCGGACGGACGCCGCGCCGCGACTGGCGGCGATTGACGATTGATTTTCCGAAATTTCCTTTGACGTGGAGGCTGCGCTGATTATGAACAAACTACTGAAATGTTTCCTTGCGACTGCGGTGTGTTGCGCAGCCACGCTGGCTGTTGCCGCGGACAATACCAAGTCCATGCGCGGCGCGGATGTGGCGGCACCCGATGGTGCCGGCGAGATGAAAGCCTTTGCGGGCAAGCGTCCCGGCACGCAGAAACCGATCGTGCGCACCTTCAGCACGCAGCCGCCGATGATATCCCACGCCATCGACTATTTCGACGAAATCACGCTGGAGACCAACCAGTGCCTCGACTGTCACGCCGTGGCGAATTTCAAGCAGAAGTTCTCGCCGAGAGTGCCGGACAGCCACCTGCTGAATCGCGAGGGAAAGAAGTTGGCGGATGCCTCCACCGATCGCTACAACTGCGTGCTATGCCATGTGCCGCAGGTCGATGCGCCGGCGCTGGTGGAAAACACCTTCAAGGGCGATACGCCGAAGAAATCGGCCGCCGTGACCCCGGCCGCCGCACCCGCCGCGAAGCCCGCCGTCAAGAACTGAGGCGTGCTCGCGGGGGCGGGGAGTCGCGACGCCAAAGTCGCCGACTCATGCGCATGACCGCGAAACGTCGATGGCCTGCGTCGGGCACGGGGCGACGCAGGCGCCACAACCGGTGCAGCGATCGCGGTCGATTTCCGGCGTGGCGATACTCCCGGCCACCGGCGGAAAGTGAATCGCGGCGGCTTCGCATTGCTCGCCGCAAATACGGCACTCGGTCCTTTGCCGGGCAAGGCACTGCTCGCCGATCGTCACCTGCACGATCCACGCCGCGTCGCGCCCGTTGCGCGTCAGCGCGCCGGTTTTGCACGCGGTCACGCAATCGCCGCAAAACGTGCATTCACCGACAGCGAAGTCAATGGCGGGATAGCCGCTGTCGCGATCGTTGATGATGCGGGTCGGACAGGCGCCAAGGCAGTCGCCGCAGCGCGTGCAGGCAGCCAGGAAATCCGCTTCGTCCCGCGCCCACGGCGGACGCAGCGGCCCCTTGCGCGGCGAGAACCGGCCACGGAGGAAATTGCGGCGGTTGTTGGGGTTGGTCATGGACGAATTTTACGGCAGGTGGGCGGGCAACGAGCGTCGCATTTGAACGGCCGACGCCGAATCGCGGTCATTTCGACCCGCGAGCGCCGTTTCGTCAGCGCGTCTCGGTCACCTTGCGTAAATGCGGCGGGCGATCGGGATCGCAGCCGCGCGCCACGGCAAGCGCATTGGCGAGACGGTAGAAACTCTGCGCCAGCAGCAGCGGCTGGATGACGGGATGGGCTTCGATGGTCGGCAGGACGGTGGCCCCGGTCACCGCGCAGCCGGCGATCATCACATTCACGTCGCGCGCCACCAGGTCGCGTGCCAGCGCTTCCAGGTCGAGCCGCGTCTCGTCGTCCTGCGTCAACAATAGCGCCGGGAAATTCGATTGCAGCAATGCCTGCGGGCCGTGGCGCACTTCGGCGCCGCTGAAAGCCTCTGCGTGCAGGCGGCAGGTTTCCTTGCACTTGAGCGCGGCCTCCTGCGCGATGCCGAGTCCCACGCCGCGGCCGATCACGTACAGGTGGCTGGTGTTGCGTAGCGTCGGCATGGCCGCGCCCCAGTCGAGTTGCCAGGCGCGGGCGAGCGCGTCCGGTGCGGTGACGAGCGCATCGAGCAGAATATTGTCGTTGGTCCACGCCGCGACCAGATGCACGATCGCGGCCAGCGAGGCGATATAGGATTTGGTGGCGGCGACACTCTGTTCCGGTCCGGCGCACAGCGGCAGCACGTAATCCGCCACATCGGCCAGCGGCGCATCGTCGGTATTGACCAACGCCACCACGGTGGCGCCGGCGGCTTTCGCTGCGCGCGCGGCAGATACCAGGTCAGGGCTGCGGCCCGATTGCGAGATCGCCAGAAACAGGCATTCGTTCAGGTTCTGCTTCACGCCATAGACCGAACTGACCGAGGGCGAGGCCGAGGAAGTCAGCACGCCGAGGCGCGTTTCAATCAGGTATTTGGCAAAAGTGGCGGCGTGATCGGAACTGCCACGCGCGCAGGTGACGACTGCGCGCGGGGCCAGTGAACGCAGCGTGCTACCGAGTTCGAGGGCGCGTGCATGATTGCTTGCATATTGAGTACGCACCGCCTCGGCGGCTTGCGAAGCCTCGCGGAACATGTGCGTGGCTTCGGTGGGGATCGGCTTCAATTCGTTTTCTGACATGTTCGGTTTTCGGTTTGCGGTTTCGGCAGTTCAACGAATTCGCAACGCATCAGGTAATGATGCTGCAAGCGTCAAGATTGCGCGTGAAAAACAGAAAATCGGGAACATCTATTTACCCCCGTTCGTGCTGAGGTATCGAAGCACACCCACGCTAAGTCCTTGATTCATTTTGCGCTGCAAGGCCCTTCGATACCTCAGGGCGAACGGAAATGAGGTTTCGAGGTGTTCCCATCATGCAGAACGCCATTCGGCGGGCCTCCCAGGCCAATAGTGCCCCGAACGCCGCGCCAATGCTTGGGTTTAACCCCGCATCTGCGCCGAAAACACATGCCCCGCGTGTTCGCGCATGGCATGAAACTGAACCGTCGGGAAGCGCTCCGACACCACTTCCAGCTCCGCCACATGGGTGGCGAGAAACGCCGGCGCCTCGACCACGTCGTGCGCCACCCGATGCGCATTGGCGTCGATGAATTTCTTCAACACATTGGCATCGTCGCAGGTGATCCAGCGCGCGAGGCGATAGCGTGAGGGCTCCAGCCGGGCATCGACGTTGTATTCACCTTTCAATCGGTGCAGGACAACCTCAAACTGCAGCGTGCCGACCGCGCCCAGCAGCAAACTGCCGCCGGCGATTGGGCGGAACACCTGGATCGCGCCTTCTTCACCCAACTGCTGCAGGCCGGTGCGCAGCTGCTTGCTTTTCATCGGGTCCTTGAGCTCGACCGTCTGAAAAGTTTCCGGTGCAAAGTACGGGAGACCGGTGAACTGCAGGTTTTCGCCTTCGGTCAGTGTATCGCCGAGGCGCAGCGTGCCGTGATTGGGAATGCCGATGATGTCGCCGGAGTACGCCTCTTCCAGCAATTCGCGGCGCTGTGAAAGGAACGACACCACCGTGCCCGGGCGGATGTCTTTTCCGGTGCGGCAAACGCGCAGCTTCATGCCGCGCTCGAAGCGCCCCGAACAGACGCGCAGGAAAGCGATGCGGTCACGGTGCGCGGGGTCCATGTTGGCCTGGATCTTGAAGCACACGCCGGTGAAAGCGGCCTCGTCGGGCTTCACCACGCGCTGCAATGCGGCGCGCGGTGCGGGCGGTGGCGCGAGATCGACCAGCGCATCGAGCACTTCGCGCACGCCGAAGTTATTCACCGCCGAGCCGAAGAACAGCGGCGATTGTTTGGCCGCCAGAAACGCATCGCGATCAAACGCCGGGCTGGCCTCGCGAATCAGGCCGATCTCGTTGCGGGCTTGTGTGTGCTCGGCGCCGAATCGTTCCGCCGCGGCGGCATTGTCGAGGCCGTCGAGGATTTCATCGTCGTCGTGCATGCGATCTTCGCCGGCCTGGAATACACGCATGCTGTCCCGACGCATGTCGTAGACACCGCCGAATTGCCGCCCCATGCCGACCGGCCAGGTGAACGGCACCACGTCCATGTTCAGGACGCGCTCGACTTCTTCCATCAGCGCGAGTGGCGGCATGACTTCGCGATCCATCTTGTTGATGAAGGTCAGGATCGGCGTGTTGCGCGCGCGGCAGACTTCGATCAATCGCAGCGTCTGCGCTTCCACGCCCTTGGCGGCATCGATCACCATCAGCGCCGCATCGACCGCGGTCAGTACCCGATATGTGTCTTCGGAGAAATCCTGGTGGCCCGGTGTATCGAGCAGGTTGACCACGCAATCGCGGTATTCCATCTGCATCACCGAACTCGCCACCGAGATGCCGCGCTGCTTTTCGATTTCCATCCAGTCGGAGGTGGCGTGGCGGCTGGCCTTGCGCGCTTTTACACTGCCGGCGATCTGGATCGCACCGGCGAACAGCAGCAGCTTCTCGGTCAGCGTGGTCTTGCCCGCGTCGGGGTGGGAGATGATGGCAAACGTGCGTCTGCGCTTGATTTCGGTGGTCAGTGAAGTGCTCATGGAATGCTGCGGTGCAAAAACGAACGATTATCGCATTCCCCTCACGCGATGACCAATCGTATCGCCACAAATTGATACACCAGAGGGGGCGAATTGCCGGAAAATACCTGCCTGTACGATTCGCGGGCGCCGGTTCGGCGCCCGAACTTATTTGGTGATGAGGAGAAACGCAGCATGGCAACCCCGGTTAACTTGAAGCAAAAGAGATTGGCGATTGTAGTTTCATCTTTGCTGGCGCTGGGCGCCGCGGCAGGCAGCATTAGTGCAAATGCACAGACGACACCGGCGGCGGCCGGTGTCCCCGGTCCCGTCGGCCCCGCCGGCCCGGCAGGACCCGCCGCGCGTCCCGACGCCGCCGCGCCGAAGCCATTTGCCGAAATCATCAAGGAAGCCAAACTGATTCCCGGTTATTTCAACCTGTATCAGAAAGACGAAAAAGTCTGGGTGGAAATCAAGCCGGAACAATTTAATTCACCTTTCTTTTTCCAGATGAATTCGACCCGCGGCCTGGGTGAAGTCCGGTTTCGTTCCAACAGCATGTTGGGTGGCCACATTGCAGAACTCAAGAAACTCGGCAATAACGTCCAGCTCATCGCCAAGAACCATCGATTCACCGCCAAGGCGGGCTCAGCGATCGAGCGCGCATTGAAGGAGAGCTTTACAGATAGCTTGCTTGCCGTCACCGCCGTGGCGAGCGCGCCCCACCCTGAGCGCAAATCGATCCTGATCGATGCCAACGCATTATTGCTGGCGGATATCCCCGGCATGGCGACCCGGCTGGAAACTGCTTTCCGCATACCCTATGCCTACGACGCCCGCA
>JANNGY010000134.1:0-5562 GCA_031404095.1 Betaproteobacteria bacterium
GCGCTGGCCGAATGCCCGCTGTGGAGCAGCGCGGAACAGAAGTTGTACTGGGTTGACATTTCAGGCCGCGCCATCAATCGCTTCGATCCGGTGACCGGCAATAATCAGCGCTGGTCGATGCCCTGCGAGCCGGGCTGCATCGCGCTCGCGGCCGACGGCGGACTGGTGGCCGCTTTGCGCGACGGCTTCTACCGGTTTTCACCCACAGACGGCATCCTCAAGAAAGTGGCGGACGCGCCTTACGACACGGGCAACATGCGCTTCAATGACGGCCGCTGCGATGCGGCGGGGCGATTCTGGGCGGGCGCCATGTACGAGCCACGCACGGCCGAACTGGCAAGCGTCTTTTGCCTCGAGCGCGGCAAAGTGCGGACGGGCTGGGGGCCGGAAAAACAACTCGGCGTGAAGGTGAGTAACGGCATGGCGTTCACCTTGGACAACCGCCATGTTTTCCAGTCCGATACGCCCAACCATGTCATCTATCAATTTGCTTTCGATGTGCAAACCGGAACGATCGGTGAACGCCGCGAATTCGCCCGCCGGCCCGACAATCGCGCCGATGCCGGCTATGCGGGGCGACCGGACGGTGCCGCCATCGACAGCGACGGCAACTACTGGAGCGCGCAATACGAGGGCCGTTGCGTTTTGCGCTTCTCGCCGCAGGGCGAGGTGACCGCCATCGTTCATGTGCC
This sequence comes from Betaproteobacteria bacterium, assembly GCA_031404095.1. Classification (GTDB taxonomy): domain Bacteria; phylum Pseudomonadota; class Gammaproteobacteria; order Burkholderiales; family Usitatibacteraceae; genus UKL13-2. The sequence continues at coordinate 693 of JANNGY010000134.1, forward strand.
GGCGAAGCGCGTGACGATGGTGGCCTTTGGCGGGCCGCAATTGCGCACGCTGTACATCACCACGGCGCGGGAAGGTGCGACGGAAGCCGAATTGCTGATGGACGCGCATGCCGGTGGAATTTTCGCCTGTGAGTTGGATGTCGCCGGGCGCGCGGAGCCAATGTATATTGATTAGGCTACGCAGGAACACCAACCTGCAGCGGAAGCGCGCAGAATTGGGCACTTGCATTTGCAACAAATGCAACAAAAGATAAATGCAAATCGCATGATCTGAGGCCGCCATCTGGCGCGGCGTTCAGGGCACAGATGCCTGAAGAAGCGCGCAGAATGGCGATCTGCGATTTCCAGATTGATTCCCTGCCGCTGGCCTGACCCGGACAAGAGAAACTGCAATGACAGCCATGACAAATTACCCGAGCCTTGATAACCGTGTTGTGTTTGTGTCGGGTGGCGGCGCCGGCATCGGCGCCTCGCTGGTGGAACACTTCGCGCGCCAGGGCGCGCGCGTGGCGTTCTGCGATATCGATGTCGCCGCAAGCGTGGCGTTGGTTGCGCAGCTTGCGACCTCATGCAAACACGCCCCGCATTTCGGCGCCTGCGATGTCCGTGATACCCGAGCCTATCAGGCGCATCTTGCGCAGGTCGAATCCGACATGGGCGCCATCCGCGTGCTCGTCAACAATGCCGGCAACGATGCGCGTCACACGCTGGCGGAGCTTACGCCCGAGTACTGGGACAACTGCCTCGCGCTGAACCTGAAACATCATGTATTCGCGATCCAGCAGGTGGCGCCCGGCATGGCCGCCGCCGGCGGCGGCTCGATCATCAACCTGGGCTCGATCTCGTGGATGCGCGGCCGCGCCAACCTGGTCGGCTACACGACCGCCAAGGCCGGCATCTCGGGACTGTCGCGCACGCTGGCCAGGGAACTGGGCGAAGGCAACATTCGCGTGAACGCGCTGGTGCCCGGCGCCATCGTCACCGGGCGGCAAGAGGCGCTTTGGCGCGACCCCGTGGAAGACCAGAAATTCATCGAACTGCAGTGCCTCAAGGTCCGGCTCGATCCGTCGCATGTGGCGCGCACCGCGCTGTTCCTCGGTGCGGACGATTCGAACGGCATCACCGGCCAGAACATCATCGTCGATGCCGGGTTGGCGCAGGTTTCGGTGGCGGGTTGACGTGCTGGCGGTAGCGCGCTTCACACTTGTTTTGTGATCCACTTAATCGGGGAGACTGAATTGAAGAAATTATTCGCGCTGATGGCCGTATTTTCCATGACGACCGCATTCGCGCAGCCGTTTCCGGGCAAACCCATCACGGTGATCGTGCCGTTCGGTCCGGGCGGTACCACCGACCTGATGGCTCGCCTGTTGCAGGGCGAGTTCGAGAAGGCGATCGGTGCGCCGCTCATCATCACCAACAAGGCGGGTGCCGGCGGCGCCATTGCGATGGCCGAGGTGGCGCGCGCCGTCCCGGATGGCTATACGATTGCCATGACCACCATCGGCCCGCAGGTGTTGCAGCCGACGTTGAAGAAGCTCAGCTATCAGGCCGACAGTTTTGATTACATTTGCGGCACCTACGACGTTCCATTGATGTTGATGGTGACCCAGGATTCGCCGTTCAAATCGCTGGCCGATGTGATCGACTTCGCGAAACAGAACCCCGGCAAACTCAACTATGGTTCCTCGGGACAGGGGACGGCGCTGCATATCACCATGGCAGCGCTGCTCAAGAAGGCAGGCGTCGACGGATTGCACGTGCCGTACAAGAGTTCCGGCGAAATGGCCACGGGCCTGCTTGGCAAGCACGTGATGATGTTTGCCGAAACCCCGGCCGTTGCGACGCAATACCAGTTGCGGCCGCTGGTGGTGTTTTCTGACAAGCGACTCGAAACGCATCTTGCCGTGCCGAGCGCGCGGGAAGGCGGGTTCGATATTCACGGCTCGGTGTGGGGGGGATTGGTCGCGCCGAAAGGGCTCGCGGCGGAAGTGCGCGGTAGGATCGCGGCCGCTTGCAGCAAGGCAACCGCGAGCGAGGCATACAAGGCAGGCGCGGCGCGCCTGAACAGTCCGCTGGTCTATCGGGACGCGGCTGCCTTTGCCGCGTTTGCGGCGAGCGAGGCCAAGGCCTATGCCGCAGTGGTTCGCGAGTTCGGGCTGGAAGAAAAATAATCATCGCCGCTCCTGCGGCTAAGATTGTCTTTGCCGCCTGGCGCGCCGCTTCAGATTCCCTTTCTTGATACCGTCGAGAACGTTATTCCTCTTGCCTGATTTCGTGATTTCGCTTTCGTCAAGCACGCAACGAAAAGCTTACAGGATCGCTGCCCGAGCAGCGACGGTGGAGCACGCTTGGGTTCTTTAGGTTCCAGCGCAGCGCGGACGCCGCCACCGAGGCCAAGGCCGGCGCGATCTCCGGTAGCCGCCGGCCGCGGCCCGCAGCCGAGCCCACGCATGAACGCTGAACGCAGGCGGCTGACTCTCGCACTCCTGTTCTCCCTGCTGATTCACACGCTGCTGTTGAGCCTGACCTTCGGCGGCCAGGGGCTTGGGCTTCCGGGCTTCGGCTTCCCCTGGCGTGAGAGGCGGATCGAGGCGCCCGATCTACGCGTCGTGCTGATGCCGGCGCGGATCGACGCTGCGGAGCCGGCGGGTACTCCAGGTAATTTGGCCAAGGCGCCGTTGAAGCAGGTATCGATCAAGCAGACTGTTGCCCCTGGGCCGGCCTTGACACCATCCGTGTCCACTGCGCCGATCCCGGGCCGGGCAGCAGAAGCGATTGTGCTCAAGTCCGGGGCCAATGCCGAGACCAACGCGACGGCACAGGCCGCGCCCGAACCGGACATCGCGGCCGCTACAGTGCCTGCGAACACGCCTTTGCACACCGAAGGGTCCGCGGACGTGACGCCCACACCGGCGGCGCCCGCGCCAATCCCTGAGCCGGTCGTGATTGCCGTGGAGCGGTCCGCCGAGCCTACGTTTGTCGTGCCTCTTCCGACGCCGGCGCCGCCACCGGTCATCGCGGTTGCGCCAAGCGTACCAGGTGCGCCAGGCGCGGAGACCGTCACACCGGCGTCTCGAGATACCGGCGAGAGTGCGCAGAAGCGAGCCGAACCGGAGGTGCGGGAGCGAGCCGTTGAAATGGCCAAACTCGAACTTGCGGAGCGCGAAGCGCAAACTCTACGCCAGCGACAGGCCGATCAATTGGAGGCGGCGCGGGTTGAAGCCGCGCAACGGGAGGCCGCCCGGCAGGAAGCGGCCCGTGTTGAAGCTGCTCGATTCGAAGCGGCGCGCCTGGAGACTCAGCGCCAGGAGGCCGCGCGACTGGCCGCGACACAGGTGGAGGCGCAGCGTCAGGAGGTCGCTCGTCAGGCGGCGGCCCGAGTCGAAGCGGCACGCCTGGCCGCAGCACAGTTGGAGGCACAGCGCCAGGCCGTCGCTCGCCAGGAGTCGGCGCGCGTTGAAGGCGCACGACTCGAGGCCGCGCGACGGGAGACCGAACGCGTAGAAGCTGTGCGACAGGCGGCGGCACAGCGGGAGGCCGCGCGCATCCAGGAGGAAAAAGAGGAGGACGCGCGACGGGCAGCGCGGCGTCAGGCCATGGGACGCCAGCTCAATGAGGAAGCCGCCCGGCGCCAGGCAAATGAGGCAGCCGAGGCTGCCGCACGCTCGTCCCCCACGCTACCTCTCTCATTAAGCACGGCACGCCGGGGCAGGCTATGGGGACGGTCCGACGCCAACGTCGAACTCGTCCAGTACGCCGAGGCGTGGGCCCGCAAGATCCAATTCAACACACCTGTCGACACGGTCCGCGAAGTGGTGAAGCGGCCTCACACCAATCCCATGGTGACGGTGGCCATCCGCAGTGACGGATCCGTGGAGTCAGTGACCTTCGCTGTCTCCAGCGGCGTGGCGGAAGTCGATGAAGCGATACGACGCATCGTGCAAAGCCATGTGCCGAATCCGGCGTTCCCGCCGGGACTGGCCCGCGAATTCGATGTGATCGAAGTCCGCCGGACCTGGCACTTCGACACGGCTATCCGGTTGGACTGACGGGACAACGCCAGCCCGGTTCCTCCCAGACTATTGTCACGCCGTTGACAAGGTCAATAAAGTCTGGCGATCAATTGCTCCAAGGCGGCTCGCCGCTCGGGTGGGGTTGGCCCAAGCAGCCCTTGCTGTTGCAAAATCGCGAGCAGCTTGCGCGGGGCGACTTCCTTGTTGCCGACGATTTCGACGTGGCCGGCCTCAACTTCGATATTGACCAGTTGCGGGTAGTTGTCGATGACCGGATGGTATTGCTCGGCGAGACTGAAAATGTAATCGCTTTCCAGGCATTTGCCGCTCCCGCTGGTGCGGCGACAGGTATTGCGTTCATTCGTCACGACCTTGAGATAGCGTTGCACGGAGGGCAGCAAGGGAGTGGGGTGGCGGATGAAACTCGATGGCGACGTAAGTTCATGCCAGCTGTCCCCGCTGATAATCCAGCAAATTCCGGGCACGGTCCCCAGACTCAGCCAATGCAACAGGCGAGAACCGCAAGGGCTCGCGACTTCGATCCCGGCGAATGGCGCTGAAACCGTCGCGAGTTTGATTTTTGCCTGACTGCGCCGCCACTCGCCTTCACGATCGCGCTCCAGGGCCTTGCGTGCCACCAGCCCACCCACGCTGTGCCCGATGAGGGTTACGTCCTGCTCGCGCAGGTTGCCGGCCAGCTCATCGAGTGCCGAGATGAGCCGGCTCGAACTTTGCATCAGACTTTCACGATCGTCATAACTGAAACAGACAGCCTGCTGTCCATGGAAGGCATATAACTGCGCCAGCGAACGAAACCGGCCGGCCGAGCCATTGCAGCCATGAACCAGGACGGT
>JANNGY010000135.1:0-3373 GCA_031404095.1 Betaproteobacteria bacterium
CCACATCCATACACCCAGCAACGGAGTTTGCAATGGACCAGTTGATTATTTTTGACACCACCATGCGCGACGGCGAGCAAAGCCCGGGCGCATCCATGACCAAAGAAGAAAAAGTTCGTATCGGCAAGCAGTTGGAGAAGATGCGGGTCGACGTGATCGAGGCCGGTTTCGCGGCCGCCAGCCAGGGCGATTTCGAAGCCATTCATGCCGTGGCGACGGCGGTCAAGGATTCCACGGTGTGTTCGCTGGCGCGGGCACAGGCGGGCGATATCCAGAAGGCCGGTGATGCCATCAAGCCCGCCGCGCGCGGCCGCATTCATACGTTCATTGCGACCTCGCCGATTCACATGCAGCACAAACTGCGCATGTCGCCGGACCAGGTACTGGTTGCGGCGGTCGATGCGGTGAAATTTGCGCGCACCTTGTGCGACGACGTCGAATTTTCCGCCGAGGACGCCGTGCGCAGCGAAACGGATTTTCTTTGCCGGGTGTTTGAGGCCGTGATCAATGCCGGCGCGCGCACCATCAACGTACCGGATACCGTCGGCTACAGTATTCCGGAACTGTGGGCGGAACGTTTTCGCAGCCTGATTGAGCGCGTGCCAAACGCCGACAAGGTGGTCTGGTCGACGCATTGCCACAATGACCTTGGCATGGCGGTCGCCAATTCGCTCGCCGCCGTGCAAGCCGGGGCCCGCCAGGTGGAGTGCACCATCAACGGGCTGGGTGAGCGTGCCGGCAATGCGTCGCTGGAAGAGATCGTCATGGCGGTCAGGACGCGCAAGGATTATTTCAACGTGGAAACCCGCATCGACGCCACCCAGATCGTGCCGGCCTCGCGGCTGGTTTCGACCGTGACCGGCTATCCAGTGCAGCCAAACAAGGCGGTGGTGGGTGCCAATGCCTTTGCCCATGAATCGGGCATCCACCAGGACGGCGTGCTGAAGCATCGCGAGACTTATGAAATCATGCGTGCCGAGGATGTGGGCTGGCATGCCAACAGGATTTCACTGGGCAAGCTGTCCGGTCGCTCGGCTTTCAGGGAGCGATTGAAAGAACTGGGCATCGTGCTCGAATCGGAAGTCGCGCTCAACGCAGCCTTCCACAAGTTCAAGGAACTCGCCGACAAGAAACACGAGATCTTCGATGAAGACTTGCACGCTCTGGTATCCGACGAAGCGGTCACCCCGGAAATCGAGCAGTACCACCTGGTGTCGTTGACTGCACACATTGAAACCGGCGAAGAGCCCTATGCCCGCCTGGTGATTGCCGACAGCGGCAAGGAAAAGTCCTGCGAGGCGAAGGGCGCGGGACCGGTGGACGCGACATTCAAGGCGCTGGAAAGCGTCGCCCACAGCAACGCGGAGCTGCTTCTGTATTCGGTGAACAATGTGACGGAGGGCACCGATGCACAGGGCGAGGTGACGGTGCGCTTGTCGAAAGCGGGGCGCATCATCAATGGTGTGGGTGCGGATACCGACATCGTGGTCGCCAGTGCCAAGGCGTATTTGAATGCGCTGAACAAACTGGCCCATAAGGAGCGGATGAATCCGCAGATGGGGTGATGCGAATTGCCGCCACGTGCGGCCAGCATCGTGCGCATTTGCCACGCAAAGACTGTGCTTCGCCTGCCCCGGAAACGTGGCTGGCGATGCTGAGGCTTTTCTTTTGACGCTGAGATTGGGTGTCTCGACGCGTGTTTTCTCGAGGCCTACCGGTGTTTGGTTTCTGTTGCCGGCAATTCTCATCTGCACAGCACGCTTTCCGGAACAATTGTGGTGCAATTCACAATGGTTCACAGCAATTCCCACGTCGATGCGATGACCTGCGCAACTTCATTTCTTGCGTATTTCACGTCATTGACGAACTCCTGTAGTGGGACGTGTCTTTGCCCGAATCCAAGAGCAAGCGTGGATCGTCGCCATCGATGGACGCGGTTGAAATTCTCACAGCGTCCAGCCATCAGGGAGAAAACATGTTGTTGCGTACTAGGTCCGCCAACGCGGCGGCCGCAGGATTGCTATTGTCTGTCGTCTCATTCGTCGCATCCGCCAGCCCCGTCTGGTTCGTCGATAACAAAGCCCTTTACCGCCTCGATCCCGCCACCCAGCAAATCGCGCTCACGGTCAAAACTGATGACGTGCGCTCGCTCGCCGTCAACAGCGACGGCAGCGTCTGGGCGTTAAGCAAGAAACGCCTGACCAAGTACCAGGTTAATGGCGCCGTCGCCACCGACATCGAATTGAAAGCGCTGAGCCTGAAAAGCGCCGACCATGCCGCGCTGGATAGCCGCGATGGCTCTTTGTGGGTCGCCGAAGGCAAGGAGGATGACGAAAGCGAAGACGACGATGGTGATGGCCACGCCAAACGCATCGTCCGCCTCAATGAATCCGGTCAGCGCGTCCAGGACTTCACCTCGCCCGGACGCGTTCGTGCCCTGGTCCTGGGGCTCGACCAGAGCATCTGGCTGCTCGGCAACAAGTCACTCTGGCATTATTCCCGTACCGGCGAGCGTCTCGCGTCAGTCGAATTGAAGCCGATTTCCAAGGATAAGCCAAAACTGCTGGCACTCGACGCGCTCGGCGTCTGGCTGTGGATGGGAACGGATAAACAGCTGATCCGTGTCGATGGCGACACGCCTGCCGCCGCCCCGATCAAGCGGGACCTCACCAGGAAAGTCGAACTGCTTGTCATCGACCCCCGGAGCGGTGACCTCTGGGCCGCGACCGAACAATCGCTACTCCTTTACTCGGATAGCGCCACACCGACCAAGGTGATCGATCTCAAGGCGCTGGGCCTCAAAGACCCGAATTCGTTGGCGTTCGACTCGGCGAACCAGGCACTCTGGCTCGGCCACGACAAGGGCCTCACCCGCTTTGCGACCGACGGAACCCGGGTTGTCACCATCGCCGCCAAGGACGATATCGACGCCATCGGTGTCGCGCCCTTTTCACTGGTGCCCACGATCGACATTCTCGCGCCCACAGCCGACCCGGTCACCAATGATCCCCTGCCCGTCCTCAGGGTCAAGGCCGGCGCCCAATGCAACGCTGCGCCCTGCGCCTTCAGCGTAGATTACTTCGATTCCTATCGCCTCTCGGCGAAGCTGGACGGCCTCGAAATCGGTAACCTGTTTACGCGGGGGCCGGGCACGGCGGAAAGCACCCATCGGCCGACCGCCAAACTGGCGGACGGCGCACATGTATTCCTCGCCGAGGCGACAGACAGCTTCGGTCAGGTAAGTGCCGCGCGCGAAACCCGATTCAGCGTCGATACCACGCCGCCCAGGTTTGGTGCAATCAGTCCGGCCGATGGCAGCCTGTTCAAGTCGCCGAAACTCACCCTCACGGGTTCTGTCGATGAAACAGCCGGC
>JANNGY010000136.1:0-16090 GCA_031404095.1 Betaproteobacteria bacterium
GCGCCGACTATTGGGGCACCGCACGGGTCTTGTTCGCGGCCGGCTTTCGCGAAGGCGACATCGTCCACAATACTTTTTCCTATCACCTTACGCCGGCGGGGTCGATGTTCGAAACCGGCGCGCATGCGCTCGGCTGCGCGGTCATCCCGGCGGGTGTTGGTCAAACCGAGATGCAGGTGGCGACGATCGTTGCGCTCAAGCCGGTGGGCTATGTCGGCACGCCGTCGTTCCTCAGGTTGTTGCTGGAAAAGGCCGACGAATTGAAGGCCGACGTCAGTTCGATTCGGCGGGCGCTGGTATCGGGCGAGGCTTTCCTGCCGCCGGTTCGCGAGTTGCTCAAGGCGCGCGTGGCATCGAGGCCTATCAGGCCTACGGTACCGCCGACCTCGGCATGGTTGCCTATGAATCGCCGGCGCGCGAGGGTCTCATCGCCAACGAAAATATCATCCTGGAAATCGTCCGCCCCGGCACCGGCGATCCGGTCGCGGCCGGCGAAGTCGGTGAAGTCGTGGTCACCACCTTCAATCGCGACTATCCGTTGCTGCGCTTCGCCACTGGCGACCTGTCGGCGGTGCTGCCGGGGGTTTCACCTTGCGGCCGCACCAACCTGCGCATCAAGGGCTGGATGGGACGCGCCGACCAGACCACCAAGGTGCGCGGCATGTTTGTGCACCCGCACCAGATCGCCGAGATCGTGCGGCGCCATCCGCAAGTCGTGCGGGCACGCCTGGTGGTGAGCCATGTCGATGGCAGCGATGCGATGCGTCTGTTGTGCGAGAGCACGGCGATGCTGGACGTTGAAAGCGTGGCGGGGTCGATCCGCGATGTCACCAAGCTGCGCGGGGATGTACAAGCAGCGCCTCTGGGCACGTTGCCCAACGATGGCAAGGTAATTGACGACCTTCGCAGTTACGCCTGAGCGCCTCTAGTCCCCAGGCGCGGGAAACGCCACGATGTGGTCAATTTCCAGCTTGATGCCGATCTTCTGCCCGATCTCGTGATTGTGATGCGAAGGCACCAATGAAAGGACCCTGGCGCCGCTGGCGAGCTTGAGTGTGTAGAGAATTTCAGCACCACGAAAAGCTTTGTGCACCACTTCGGCCAGCGACCGGCTCAGGTCGTCGTGAAGGATGTCGTCCGGGCGCACCAGTATGTCGGCGTAACGGCCGCCGGCAACCGATCCCACCGGCAGATTTGTCGGTTTCATGGCGCCGAGTTCGGTATCCACGCGGCCATCGGCGAGCACTGTGCCGCGCATCAGTACGCCCTGGCCGATGAAATCCGCAACGAAGCGCGATGCCGGGCGGTGGTAGAGGTTATAGGCGGTATCCCACTGCTCGATCCGGCCCTCGTTCATGACGCCGATCTTGTCGGCAATCGAAAACGCTTCATGCTGATCGTGCGTGACCAGCAATGCCGGCGTGGCGAGTTCGCGCAGCAATTCACGCACCTCCAGTCCCAGGCTCTCGCGCAATTCCACATCGAGGTTGGAAAAGGGCTCATCAAGCAACAGCAGGGCGGGTCGCGGCGCCAGCGCCCGCGCCAGCGCCACGCGCTGCCGCTGGCCGCCGGAAATTTCATGCGGGTACTTGTGCGCCTCGGCAGTCAGGCGCACCAGCGCGAGCATCTCCGCGAGCCGCGCAGCTGCGGCTTCCGGCGCCATGCCGCGCAGGCCGAAGGCAATGTTTTTTTCCACGGTCAGGTGCGGAAACAGCGCGTAGTCCTGAAATACCACGCCAATGCGCCGCGCTTCGGGCGGCAGTGCGTGGCCGGTATCGGCCAGCAGTTTGTCACGGAGGAAAATTTTGCCCTTGCCCGGGCGCTCGAAGCCGGCAATCAACCGCAGCATGGTCGTCTTGCCACATCCACTTGGGCCGAGCAGGCAGCCGATTTCACCTTCATCGACGCTGAACGACAGTTGCTCGCAAACCCGGGTGCCATCGGGATAGGCGAAGCTGACATCGTTTATCTGCAGGAATTTGCTCATGGTTTCAGTATAGAACATTCGCCTCATATCTAAATCGTTTGACTAATAAGAATCATTCGCATTAGTATTCGTATACGCCTTTGTTCGGCAGCTCTCAATACCCGTCAAAGGTCACTAATTTCAATTACTCTTGTTTTTACAAGGACTTATAATGAACAAGTTAATTCTCAATTCAATGCTCATGTTGATTTTGAGCGGTGCGACGGCAGCACTAGCCGAGCAAAACGTACTGAATATCTACTCCTCACGGCACTACCAGACCGACGAGGCGCTGTATGCCAATTTTGAGAAAACGACCGGCATCAAAATCAACCGAATTGAGGGGCCGGAAGATCCATTGATCGAAAGAATGAAAAGCGAAGGCGACCGGAGTCCGGCGGATGTCTTGATTACCGTCGACATGGGACGGTTATTGAAGGCGCAGCAACTGGGACTGTTTCAGCCGGTGAAGTCGGCACTGCTCGATGAAAAGATTCCGCGCGAACTGAAAGCGACCGATGGCACCTGGTTTGGATTCTCGGTGCGCGCGCGGCCCATCTTCTACGCCAAGGCACGCGTTGACGCAAAACAGCTTGCGGACTATGAATCGCTGGCGGATACGGCATGGAAAGGCAGGATTTGCGTGCGCTCCGGCATGCATCCGTACAACCTGTCGCTGATGTCTTCGATCATCGCGGCCAACGGCCCGGAAAAGGCGGAAGCGTGGGCAAAGGGCGTGGTGGCCAACCTGGCGCGTGCGCCCAAAGGCGGCGACACCGACCAGATCAAAGCGGTGGCGGCGGGAGAATGCGATATCGCGCTTGGCAATACCTATTACTTTGCGCGGTTGATGAAGTCCGACAAAACAGAAGATCGCGCGGTGGTGGAGAAAGTCGGCGTAATCTTCCCGAACCAGTCCAATCGCGGGACACATATCAATATCTCCGGGGCGGGCGTGGCCAAGTACGCGCCGCATCGTGATGCCGCGATCAAGTTCCTCGAATATCTGGCCAGCGCGGAAGCACAACACTACTTTGCCAATGGCAACAATGAGTATCCGGTGGTGGGCAAGGCCGACAGTGCGCAGTTAAAACAACTCGGTGAATTCAAGCGCGATGCGCTGACCATGGATATGGTCGGCAAGAACTACGCCGCCGCTGCGCAGACGTTTGATCGCGCCGGCTGGAAGTGAAACGAAATCCGCCGTAACGGCGGGAAGAGACTGTTCGATTAGCCGGCGCCGCCGGATCCTGGCGGCGCGGCGCCCGGTGCCGGTCGCGTGATGGCGCGCGAGGCGAGCATCACCGGGATCAGGCCGACGGCGACGATCGCCAATGACGCGGTCGACGCCTCGGCGAGGCGCTCGTCCATCGCCAGGTTATAGGCCTGCACCGCCAGCGTATCGAAATTGAAGGGGCGCAGGACCAGTGTGGCGGGCAGTTCTTTCATCACGTCGACAAACACCAGCAGGGCCGCGGTGATCAGGCTGCGCCGGAGCAATGGAACGTGCACCCGCAATGCCACACCCGCCGCGCCGGCGCCTAGCGAGCGGGCCGCATCGTCCATGCTCGGGGTGACCTTGGCGAGGCCGGCCTCGACGCTTTGCAGGGCAATGCCGAGGAAGCGAATGAGATAAGCGTAGACCAGCACGATGGCGCTGCCCGTCAATAACAGTGGCATGGCGCGGCCTGACAGTGTCTCCAGCATGTCCGTCAAGCCGTGGTCAAGGTAGGCGACCGGAATCAGGACGCCGACGGCAATGACGGTGCCGGGTATGGCATAGCCCAGCCCGACGGTTCGATTGATTGCAGCGCTCCAGCGGCTCTTCGACAGGCGCGACGAATAGGCGAGTAGCAATCCGACGCCGACGGCGATCACCGCGGTGATCAAGGCGACGCCAAGACTATTGCCGGCAAAGCGCAAAAACCGCGGGCCGAAGGTCGAATCACCGCCGTCGATCGCAAGTTTGATGAGTATCAGTGTCGGCAAAACGAAGCCGATGACAATCGGCACGGAGCAGATTGCAGCCGCAAACCACTTGCGACCACCGCTGAGTCTTGCCCGCGCATGACGCCGTCCGCTGCCCTGGTAGAAGCGCGAGCGTCGCCTGGCGGCATGTTCGACGGCCATTGCGACGGCCACAAATGCCATCAGCATGACGGCCAGTTTGCCGGCAGAAGCGCGGTCGCCCTGTGAGAACCAGGCGTTGAAAATCCCGGTGGTGAAGGTCGGCAAGCCGAAGTAGGAGACCGTGCCGTAGTCGGCCAGTGTTTCCATCAGTGCCAGCGCGGTGCCCGCGGCGATTGCCGGGCGGGCAAGCGGCAGTGATATCCGCCAGAAGATGCCGAATCGGCCGTGGCCAAAAGTGCGGCCTGCCTCGGAAAGCGACGCCGATTGTTCCAGGAACGCCACCCGCGCCAGTACATACACATAGGGATAGAGGACGAAGGTGAGCATCACGGCCGCACCTTCGAGGGAGCGAATTTCCGGGAACCAGTAGTCCGCCTTTCCCTGCCAGCCGAAGAAATCCCGCAAGAAAACCTGCACCGGTCCGGCGTACTGCAGCATGTCGGTATAGGCGTAGGCCATGACATAGGCGGGCATGGCAAGCGGTAGGATCAAGAGCCACTCAAAAGCGGGCCGCCCCGGAAAGTCGTGGTGAGCCGTGATCCACGCGCACATCGTGCCGATGCAAACCACTCCCACGCAGACTGCGGCGGCGATCAGCAGGCTGTTGGAAACCAGTCCCGGCAGGGTGGTGCGGCTGATATGCGTCCATGCCGCACCGTCGCCTGCAAACATGCTGCCGACTACGCCGGCGATCGGCAACAGCAGCAATAACGCCACAACGGCGCCAGGAAAGCGCAGACTGATAAACGCGTTGGCATTCGGAAATCGACTCATCGGCAGGGAAGCTTTTGCGGAAATAGGCCTTAAATGCAAATTGTAACAAGAATCATTCTTGATTGAGCGGTTTATCAACGGCTGATGGCGACGGCATATCGGCCAAGGTGGAACGGGTGGTTTCCTTAAAATAATTACATTGAATTTGCCCGGTGGTTTCAGTACACTTACGCGTTTTTCAAGTTCCGGGAGAAGCTGGGCGCATCCACATGCGGATGTGGCCTGATCTCCCGTAATCCGCAGGCAAATTGGACGATCTAACACGTCGCCTCAGGAGAGTTGAAGTTGGTCACCGCAAAAGCAAAAACGAAGTCTAAAGTCGGCAGCAAGGTTGCAAAAAAAACCGTCGCCAAAAAAGCTCCCAAAGGAAAGGCTGTTAGCAAGCCTGCACCGAAATCGGTGAAAAAGGCGCCTCCCAAACCGGCGCCCAAGACAAAGGCAAAAACGGCAAAGAAGCCGGCACCGAAGCCCGCTGAAAAGGCCACGCGGAAACCCGCGACGAAGCCCGCGCCTAAGCTCGCACCGAAACCCGCACCGAAATCTGCCGCCAAAGCGGCGCCCAAAACCAGGACTCACCCTGCGCCCGTCATGGTAGCCAAGACGCCTGGCAGGGCGGTGGCCGGCAGGTCCAGTGCGGCGGTGGCGGCCGCGATCAACTCGCTGCCGAAGCCCAGCACGGTGAAAACAGGCAGCGGGTTGTCCGAGGCCGAGGTGATCAAGCAGTCCCGGACCGACTACATGACCCGCCAGCAACTGGCGTTTTTCAAGCAGCGCCTGCTCGAATTGCAAACCGAATTGCGTGACAATGCCGGCGCGACGACAGAGCATTTGCGTGAAATTTCGGTGGCACCGGATCCTGCCGACCGCGCGACGCTCGAAGAAGAGCATGCCCTCGAATTGCGTACGCGAGATCGCGAACGCAAGCTGTTGAAGAAAGTCCAGTCGGCGTTGATGCGCATTGAAGATGGGAGCTACGGATACTGTGAAGAAACCGGCGAACCGATCGGTATCCAGCGCCTGCTGGCACGCCCGACGGCGACTTTGACGATCGAGGCGCAGGAGCGCCGCGAACTGAAACAGAAGATGTACGGCGAATAGGATTCCGGATATTCATCGATCAAACGGCCACGCAAGTGGCCGGTTGCATTTTGGCCGGCACGGATGATACGGACCGGCCAACCTGTAAAGCCGCTGAAATTCATCCTGGGTCGATACGTCCGGTAGCGATTTGAACGGACGAAAGGTTCTCAAGGATTGAAGCTTACCGCCGCTTCCAGACCTGCCACTTTTCCTTACCTGCAAACACGGGAATTGAGTCTCCTGGCACACGCTCTTCAAGCAGCTCAAAATCCCCCGCCAGTAAACTGGCCAGTTCGCCCGGTCCGATCCCGAAGGGCGGCCCTCTCTCCGTTCGGTCAAAGTAGAAATAGCCGATGAGTTTCCCGCCCGACGGCAACAGGCTGGCGACGCGCTGCGCCCACGCGGGACGCATTGTCGGCGGCAGGGCACACAGGAAAGCCCGCTCATAAATGACATCAAAGCGTTCCGTCTCCAGGTCGCTGCCGAAAAAATCGGCTTCGCGCACGATCGCGCCAAGTGGCCCCAATGTTTTTTGCGCGTGGGCGACCGCAGCCGGCGAAAAATCGATTGCCATGACCGGCCAGCGGGCTTGAAGAAACAGGCGAACTTCATGCGCGGACCCGCAGCCGGGGATCAGGGTTCGGGCTGCTGCCGGATACCGGGAGACGTAGTCGGCCAGGCATTGCGGCACGGCGCCCTGGTCCCAGGGCATGAATTCGGCCTGGAACCGCACATCCCAGAAGGCAGGTGATGCCGGATCATGGCGCGGAAAGCCGGGCACATCGGACGATGAACTCATGGCTGGATTATAGGCCGCGCAATCATGCGTTCATTCCTTTAGACCGATGGTTCGTCTCGCCGTTTTTGACTTTGATCTTCGATGCCGATATGGTGCGCCAAGTTTCGACAGATCGGGAGTGGGTATTCCATGCAAAAGAACGTCGGTTTCGCATTGCTCGCATTGTTTGCAATAGGCCTTGCGGCAGGAGGTCTGGCGGGTTGCGGCGAAAATCCGGACCAGGCCGCGCCATTGCTGGCGCTCAAGGCGTGCCGGGTCGCCAACATCGACAATGAAGTCAAGTGCGCAACGCTGGAGGTTTTCGAGAATCGGCAGACGAAGCAGGGGCGCAAGATCGGCATCAATGTGGTGGTTTTGCCGGCCACTGCACGCATCAAGGAAGCCGATCCGGTGTTCCTGTTCGCCGGCGGGCCAGGACAGGCTGCCACCGACCTCGCGCGCGAAGCGCTGGCGATGCTGGGCGGCCTCAATGCCAAGCGCGATATCGTGCTCATCGACCAGCGCGGCACCGGAAAATCCAATGGCCTCAGTTGCAAGTTCGGCGACGCCACCACGCCGGACCTGATCGATGTGGTCAAGCGCGAACTGCTGTCGCGGAGGCTGTTGCAGGAGTGCCGCGACACGCTGATGCAGCGCGCCGATCTCACGCAGTACACAACGACCATCGCGATGGCCGATATCGACCAGGTGCGCGCCGCACTGGGCTACGGCAGGATCAATCTCTGGGGCGGATCGTATGGCACCCGCGCGGCCATGGAATACCTGCGGCGTTATCCCGATCAGGTACGCAGCGTAGTCATCGACGGCGTGGCGCCGCCGTCACTGGCGCTGCCCGCCACCTTCGCGCGCGATGCCGGGGCGGCCTACGAAAAAATGCTGGCAGCCTGCGAGGCCGCGCCGTCCTGTTCGAAACAGTTTCCGCAATTGAGGGCGCAGGTGGACGAGCTGCTGGTGACCCTGGAAAAACAGCCACGCAAAATTTCCCTGGCCGACCCACTCACCGGCAACCCTCGTGAGGTCGGGCTGAATCGCGATAGTGTGCTGATGGCCGTATTCACGACCCTGTATGTCCCGGAGCTGGCCGCCTTGCTGCCGGCATCCCTGACGCGCGCCAAACTGGGCGACTTCGGCCCCTTGATGGCCATGTCGGCTGCTTTCGGCGATTTCGCCGAGGAGAAGATTTTCCTGGGCATGCGCTTTTCCGTGGCTTGCGCGGAAGATGTGCCGCGCATTGCCAAAGTCCGCGATGAACCTGGGCCATTCGGTCCGCTATTTGTGCGCGAATTTGCCAAGGCCTGTGAAGGCTGGCCACAGGGTGTCATGGCCACGGATTTTGATCAGCCGGTGAAGTCCGACAAGCCGGTGCTGATCCTCAGTGGCGGGCTCGATCCGGTCACGCCACCGCAGTTCGGCGATGAGGTGAAGAAAACTTTCCCCAATTCGCTGCACCTGGTGGCCGGCAATGTCGGCCACGGCGTCAGTGTCCGCGGCTGTGCGCCCAAGCTGATCAAGACATTCATCGAAACCGCGAGCACGGCCGGAATCGATGGCAAATGCCTGGAGCGTCTGCCGCGCCCGACTTTCTACCAGCCGATGCGAATGAAGGATGACAAGAAAAATGATCAGGATGTCGCCGAGAAGAAAGAGGCTGCCAAGTGATTGAAGTCCGCGACCTCAAAAAGCAGTTTGGCGAAGTCAAGGCCGTGGACGGCGTATCGTTCACGGCGAAAAGCGGCGCCATCACCGGCCTGCTTGGCCCCAATGGCGCCGGCAAGACCACCACCATCCGCATGATCGGCACGCTGGTTTCGATTGACGGCGGCAGTGTCAGGATAGGCGATGTCGATGTCGCCGCCGACCCGGACGGCGCGCGCCGTGCCTGCGGCCTGCTGACCGATTCGCGCGGCGTCTACACGCGCATGACCGCGCGCGAAAACATCCGTTACTACGCCGAATTGCGTGGCATCGGCAGCGCGCGTTCGGAAAGGACATTGGCGCGTTACGTCGAGTGGCTCGATATGAAAGACATCCTCGATCGCCGTACCGACGGCTTTTCCCAGGGTGAGCGCATGAAAGTGGCGATTGTCCGTGCGCTGATTCACGAACCCACTACCGTGATACTCGATGAACCGACCAACGGGCTGGATGTGATGAGCACCCGTGCGCTGCGTGAACTGATCAAGCGGCTGCGGGCGGAGGGACAGACTGTCATGTTTTCCAGCCATGTGATGCAGGAGGTCGCGGCTTTGTGCGACGAAATCATCATCATCTCCAAAGGCCGCGTGACCGCCCAAGGCTCCACCGATGAACTGCTGGCGCTGAGCGGCAAGAGCAATCTGGAGGACGCTTTCGTCGTACTGGCCGAAATCCCCGAGATGGAGGCTGCATGATGCTGCGCGCCATCCTCACCGTTTGTCGCAAGGAACTGATCGACCACCTGCGCGACAAGCGCACCGCCACCATGATTTTTCTGCTGTCGATCGCCATGGGGCCGATCATGCTGTTCGGCATGAGCTACTTCATTTCCAGCATCGAGAAAAAAGCCGAGGCACGCGAAGTCCATGTGCAGGGCAAGGAGCATTCACCGCAACTGGTGAACTTCTTCGCGCGCCAGGACGTCAGCATCCTGCAGCCCAAGCCGGACTTTCACGAACTGATCAAGACCGGCAAGCATGATCCGGTGCTGGTGATTCCGAAGGACTTCGAGGAAAAACTCGCGACCGGTACCGCCCATGTGGAACTGGTTTATGACGACACCCGCCAGGACTCCGGCAATGTGTCTATCGGCGTGCTGCGCCGGCTGATGCGCGGCTTCAATACGGAAGTCGCCAACCAGCGCCTGATCGCGCGCGGCGTATCGCCGCTGATCACGCGCGCCGTCGATGTACGCGATGTGAACATGGGCACGGCTGCGCAGCGCGCGGCGCAGATACTGTTCATGATCCCGTTCATCACGTTGATAGTCTGCGTGACCGGGTGCACCGCCATCGCCATCGACATGACGGCCGGCGAGCGTGAACGCGGTTCACTCGAGCCGTTGCTGATGAATCCGGTCCGCCGCATGGCGCTGGTCACCGGTAAATGGCTGGCGGTGGGGATGTACGGTGTGGGCGTGGTGGCGCTGACGTTGGCAGGATTCTGGCTGACACTGAAGTTCATGCCGATGCCGAAGCTGGCCACGGTGCTGTCGATTACCGGCCTGCAGTTTGTCGGCTTCGGCGCGACCATGCTGTCCTTCGCGCCGGCGATGGGCGCGTTGCAAATGCTGATCGCCACTTACGGCCGCACTTTCAAGGAAGCGCAGACCTATGTGAGCTACCTGATCACAGCGGTCTCGATGTTCCCGATGGTGGTTATCTTCGGGCAGATCAAGGATGCGACCTGGCAGCTGTTCGTGCCGATGCTGGGGCAACTGATGGTGATCACCCGCATCCTGCGCGGCGATCCGGTCGATGCCATGCATTTCCTCATTCCGCTGGCCGTCAACACGGCCATCGCCGTTGTGGCCATCCTGCTGATCTCCAAACTGTTGACCAATGAAAAGATCATTTTCGGGCGCGCATAGAATTGGCGGGCTGGCAAGACTGGCAAAATAGTCGTGAACCACGGAGACCGCTGAAACCACGGAGAAAAACTTGTTTGTTCAATTTTGTCCTTCGTGGTATCAGTGGTTGCCGTGGAAAATCGCTTTCCGCTCGGTTCCCGTGAATAAAAGTCAGGAATCAGTTGATGCCGCGTGTGTGAAACGGCGGTCGCACGGTATGATCGCGCCATGTCTGAATTGAGAGAGTTGTTCGGCCCCGAAGGACCGTTGGCCCGGCGCATCGAAGGGTTTCGCCACCGGGAAAGTCAAATCGAAATGGCGGAGAAAATTGGCGCCGCCATCGACAGCGCGGGGGTGCTGATTGCCGAAGCCGGCACCGGCACCGGCAAGACCTTTGCGTACCTGGTGCCGGCCTTGCGGTCGGGTGGCAAGGTGATCATCTCCACCGGCACCAAGACCTTGCAGGACCAGCTCTACCACCGCGACATCCCGATGGTGAGGGAGGCCATGAATATTCCAGTGAGCACGGCGCTGCTCAAGGGGCGCGCCAATTACGTTTGCCTGCACCACCTCGACAACGCCGTCGCTGATGGCCGCTTCCTGAACCGGGACGATACCCGCCATATCCAGGTGATTCGCCGCTATGCGGATCGCTGCCTGAACGGCGGCGGCAGTGGCGACAAATCAGAATTGCCTGACGTGCCGGAACGCTCCGGTGCGTGGTCGATGGCGGTTTCGACGCGGGAAAATTGTCTCGGTTCGCAATGCAGCCAGTTTGACGCCTGCTTCGTGATGAAGGCGCGCAAGGCCGCCATGGAGGCAGAAGTGGTGGTCGTCAACCACCATCTTTTCTTTGCCGACCTGGTGCTGAAGGACGACGGCGCGCAGGACTTGCTGCCGGCCTGTAACACCGTGATTTTTGACGAGGCCCACCAGTTGCCGGAAACAGCAACCATGTTCTTCGGCGACGTGGTGACGACTTCGCAATTGACCGAGCTGGCACGCGATGCGCGCTTGATGGGTGTTGCGCATGCGGCCGACTTCAAGGACCTGCAGGAGGCCGCGCTCACCCTCGACAAGTCCGCGCGCGACTTGCGGCTGGTGATGAAGGAAGATGCCGCGCGATTGCCCGGGCAAGCGGTAACCGAACGCGACGGCTTCGATGCTGCCTTTACCGATGCACAGGAGAAGCTCGCCGAATTGCGTGCAATGCTCGAAAGCCAGTCGGGCCGCGCACAGGAACTGGCCAATTGCCTGGAGCGCGCGGATGAATTCGCCGCGCGCATGGCAGGCTGGCGCGGCGATGGCGAGCAGGGGCCGGTCGAAGGCTATATTCGCTGGGCCGAAGTGTTCGGCCACTCGCTGGCGTTTCATCTCACGCCGCTGTCGGTGGCGAGTATTTTCCATGAACAGGTTTTTTCGCAAAAGCGCGCATGGATTTTTACCTCGGCGACACTGGCCGTGAAAGGCGAGTTCGCGCATTACCAGCGCGAATTGGGTTTGGTGGATGACGAACAGGCTGATGATTTCGAAGGTGATGCCTTCAATGATCGCCGGGTGGTAACAGCCACCTGGCCGTCACCATTCGACTATCCGCGCCATGCGCTGCTGTATGTTCCCGAAAACTTGCCCGCGCCCAATACGCCGGATCACACCGAGGCGGTGGTGACGGCAGCGATTCCCCTCATTGAAGCCGCCGCAGGCCGGGCGTTTCTGCTGTTTACTTCATTGAAGGCGATGGACCGGGCCCACGGCATGCTCAAGGATCACTGGGAGCGCAGGGGTTGGGACTATCCGCTGATGGTGCAAG
The DNA here is from genome assembly GCA_031404095.1 of Betaproteobacteria bacterium. Taxonomy (GTDB): domain Bacteria; phylum Pseudomonadota; class Gammaproteobacteria; order Burkholderiales; family Usitatibacteraceae; genus UKL13-2. Next base: position 12,104 of record JANNGY010000136.1, read on the forward strand.
GCGAGGGCACCCGTACCGAGCTGCTGGAGCGCTTTCGCAAGGTGGGCAATGCGGTGCTGGTGGCGAGTCATTCCTTCTGGGAAGGGGTGGATGTGAAGGGCGATGCCCTGTCTCTGGTGGTGATCGACAAGCTGCCGTTTGCCCCGCCCGACGATCCGGTGCTGGCAGCACGCATCGATGCGATCAGCAAGGCCGGTGGCAATGCCTTCATGCAATACCAGGTGCCGCACGCGGCGATCAAGTTGAAGCAGGGAGCCGGCCGCCTGATACGCGATGAGACCGATCGCGGCGTGCTGATGATCTGCGATCCGCGGCTGGTGGAAAAACCTTATGGCAAACGCATCTGGCAAAGCCTGCCGCCGATGAAACGAACCCGCCATGAGGCAGAAGCAGTGGAGTTTTTTCGGCACGCAGCGGATGAGAAACGCTAATGAGAATTACAAAACACCATGACAGATTTCGTCGTCCCGGCAGACAACCACAAGGGTTGCGCCGGGCCGGGACCCAGTCCTGTCGTCATTCCGGACAATACGATGGGCTGGAGTCCGGTCCCCGGCTTATTACCTGCCGGGGCAGGCTCCGCCGGAATGACGAATCAACTTGTCACCTGTCATGCACTTATGCAATTCTCAATTGTGATGGCCACCGTCACCATGAAACACTAGTACTGGTGCGGCTTTCAGGGCGAAAGTGCCTGGAAAGCCGCACCAATATTTGAGTTTTTCTGACAGACTTACCACAAATGGCAGAATGAATCGTCAAGAGAAAACATTATTTCGCGTTCCCAATCGGGCCACGTTTGTTTTCTTTGAAAGCGTGCAAGCCCATGCATAATGTGCCCGTGCCTGATACCCCTTCCACCTTGCGGCGTGAACCGTTTCGCGTGTTGAAAATCGCGTGCGGGGCTGCGTTCATTCTGTCGGTGTGTTCCGCGACTTTGCCGGCCCTGGCGCTCGATACCTCAAAGCCACTCAGTGACCTGACCCACCAGACCTGGTCGGTGGACGAAGGCCTGCCACACAGCACCGTGCGCAGCGTTGCGCAAACCCCGGATGGATACCTGTGGTTTGCCACGCACGAAGGCGCGGCGCGTTTTGACGGCCTCGCCTTTTCGGTATTCAACCAGGTCAATGCCCCGCCATTGCGCGGCAATGGCGTCGCGTCGCTGTTGACCTTGCGGGACGGCAGCCTGCTGCTTGGATTGCGCGATTCAGGACTGGCGCGCCATGTGCGCGGAAAATTTGAAGCAATCAATCCGAAAGGAGACATGCCGGTCGGCACGGTGGATTTCCTGACGGAAGATGCCGCCGGCAACATTTGGGCAGCGGTTGGCGCGTCCGACCTGGTGCGCATTGCGAACAATGAGGTGCGTGTCTTTACCGTTGCCGACGGTTTGCCGGCCGGTTCTCTGACCTCGATCCGGGTCACCTCCGACGGCAATCTATGGGTCGGTACCGGCAGCGGGCTGGCCATGTTCAAGGGCGGTAAATTCGTTTCCCAACCGACCGGCTCCTGGCTCGATAGCGCCAGTATCGCGGCGATTGTCGAGGACCGCGAAAAACGCGTCTGGTTTGCCACCAACGGTCAGGGTGTGGCCGTACTGGAAGGCACGGCGATTCGCCGTTTTGGCCGACTGCAAGGGCTGGCGAGCGATGCGCTGACGCGAATGCTGGTTGACCGCAACGGCGGCGTCTGGGTGGGCAGCCTCGAAGGGGTCCACCGCCTGGTCGGGCAATCCTTTGAAAGGTTCGCGACGCCTGACGGTTTCACCAATAACAACGTGCGCGATATTTTCGAGGATGCCGAGGGAAGCATCTGGATCGGCACCGATCGCGGCGTCAACCGGTTTCGCGATGCACGGATCACGACCTGGGGCGTGCGCAAAGGCCTCACCGAAGAGTTCGCGCGCGCCGTGATCGAAGATCGGAAGGGACGGGTGTGGGTCGCGACGTCTGATGGACTGTTCGCGGTCACGCCCGCGGGTGTGCGCCGCTACGCACGCGAACAGGGCCTGCTGAACGGTGCGGTGTTGTCGCTGGCGGAGGATCCGAACGGGACATTGTGGATTGGTACCAACGGCGGCGGCATACACCGCATGGCCGGCGAGAAGATACAACTGGTTTCGTCGCAATTGGGCATCTCCGTCGTGCCGGTGCGCGCGATCCTGCCTGCGCGGGACGGCCGGCTGTGGCTGGGCACCGGCACCGGGCTGCTGAGGGCTTCGTGGAAGCAGGACGTGCCGGTCACGAACATACGCATGGATGCCGGCTTGCCCAGCGAACAGATCAGCGCCTTGCTGGAAGATGCAAACGGCCGCATCTGGGTTGGCACCCGCGGTGGATTGGGCGTGATCGAAAGCGGTGACGCGGCCGTCGTCACGCGCTTGCCCGGCATCGACGCGACTGTCCTGGCACTCAACACCGATCAGGACGGGCGTATCTGGGTGAGCACCGGCAGCGGCCTCGCCTATGTGCTGCCGGGTCCTACTGTGTCCAGCCATCAGGTGCGCCACCTGTTACCGGGCGAAGGTGTCCCCGCACAAGCGTTTTTCAGTGTGCTCGACGATCAGGTCGGCAACCTCTGGACCTGCGGCAATCGCGGCATCATCCGGATCGCAAAATCTCAATTGGCGGAGTTGGTCGCAGGCAAGCGCCAGAAGATGGAGCCGACGTTTTATGGCCGTTCGGAGGGCATGGTCACCGCGCAGTGCAACGGCGCCTCACAGCCGGCAGGCTGGCGGGCCCGCGATGGCAGGTTGATGTTTCCCACCGCACGCGGCATCGCCGTTGCCGATCCGGCGCGCGAGGCGAAAACCGACCTGGGTGCACCGCCGGTACATATCAAGCAAGTCATGGTGGATGCCGAGCCCGGCGCACGCGGCGCAGGAGGCAATATCGAGGTACCGCCCGGCAAGCACCGCGTGGAAATTTCCTACGTCGGACTGAGCCTCGCTGATCCGGAAAAAGTGCGCTATCGCTACAAGCTGAATGGGTTCGATCCGGAATGGGTGGACGCCGGGCGCGAGGCCAAGGCCGTGTACACCAATATCAGTCCAGGCCTCTATGAGTTTCGTGTTCTGGCGGCGCGCGAGGGTGGCGCCTGGAGCGAGCCCGGTGCCGCGGTGACACTCGAGCAGCAGCCGCGTTTTCACGAAACGACCTGGTTTCGGATTCTGTTTGCGGTCACGTTCATCTTGACTGTGTTCATCATCTATCGCGGCCGTGTCGCGCAGTTGAAAGCGCAGCGCAAGCTTTTGCAGGAGATGGTCGATGAACGCACCCGCGACCTGGAACAGGAAAAGCAGAAGCTCGAATCGACCAATGACGAAAAGGCGCGCCTGCTGGTGCAGGTCGCGGATGCCGCCAAGGCGTATGAAAGATTGTCGAAGGAAGATGGGCTTACCGGCCTGAACAATCGCCGCGAGCTGGATCGCATCCTTGCCCATGAGTTTGCGCGCGCCGCGCGCAACGGGCGCCCGCTTTCGGTTGCCTTGGCGGACCTGGATTTTTTCAAGAAGATCAACGATCTCCATTCACATGCCGTCGGCGACGACGTGCTGCGGGAGGTGGCGAGTATCCTCAAGGTCGGTTGCCGGAATATCGATATGGTCGGCCGCTATGGTGGCGAGGAATTTGTGCTGGTCCTGCCGGAGGCAGACCACGAAGTGGCGCTGCAGATCTGCGAACGGCTGCGCGTCGCCATCGAAAGTTTCGACTGGGCGAGCCGCTCCCCCGGCCTCAAGGTGACCATGAGTTTTGGCCTGGCCACACTGTCCAGTGAATCGAGCTATGAGCGACTGCTGGCACTGGCCGACGGCCGCCTGTATGACGCCAAGGCAGGTGGGCGCAATCGGGTGTGCGCATAAGAATTTGCTTGATACAAGGGCAGGTCAAGCACAGGCGCGCCTTTCGAGCAGAAAATGCCCGTTGAGGCTCACCGGTGCTTGACGTTGACTTTCGGGAACTTCTCGAAACCTATTCCCGTTCG
>JANNGY010000137.1:0-3036 GCA_031404095.1 Betaproteobacteria bacterium
CAGCGTATGGCCATAGCCGCGCTCGAACGGCTCCATCACTACCTTGGCGTGTGCCGGGGAAATGTTTTGCACGTCGATGATGCGCGGCTTCAGGAAAGTCGTAGCATTACTTTGCATTGACGAAGGCCTCTATAAAAGATGGAGACGCACCATGCAATACATGGCGCGCCTGAAAAACGAATTACTTGGAATACAGTTCGACGACGAGTTGCTCGTTGATGTCGGCCGCAAATTCCGCGCGATCGGGCATGGACTTGAAGACCCCCGAGAACTTCTTGGAATCGACTTCCACCCAACTGGGGAAGCCATTGGCTTCAGCCAGTTTGAGCGAGTCCTGCACACGCAACTGCTTTTGCGCCTTCTCGCGCAGGGTCACCACGTCAGCGGGTTTCAGCAAATAAGACGGAATATTCACCGACTTCCCGTTCACCTGCACGGCGCAATGCGAGACCAGCTGACGCGCTTCCGCGCGCGTGGAACCGAAGCCCATGCGATAGACGGCGTTGTCGAGGCGGGATTCCAGCAATTGCAGCAGGTTTTCACCGGTTGCACCCTTGCGGCGTTCCGCTTCGGCGAAGTAAGTGCGGAACTGACGCTCCAGTACACCGTACATGCGGCGAATTTTTTGCTTCTCCCGCAACTGCGTGCCGTATTCCGACACGCGCGATTGCTTTGCGCCGTGCTGTCCGGGACGCGATTCAAGTTTGCACTTGGAATCGAGCGGACGACGTGCGCTCTTCAGGAAAAGATCGGTGCCCTCACGACGGGAGAGCTTGCATTTTGGACCAAGATAACGTGCCACGTTCTATTCTCCCCGGCGATTACATGCGGCGACGCTTGGGTGGGCGGCAACCATTGTGCGGTACCGGCGTCACGTCAGCGATCGACAAAATTTTGATGCCCAAGGCATTTAATGCGCGCACAGCCGATTCGCGGCCCGGGCCGGGGCCCTTGATGCGTACTTCCAGATTCTTCACACCACATTCCTGTGCTGCTTTGCCAGCAGCTTCGGCGGCAACCTGCGCCGCGAACGGCGTGGATTTGCGTGAGCCCTTGAAGCCCGCTCCGCCGGAAGTCGCCCAGGACAGCGCATTTCCCTGGCGATCAGTGATGGTGATGATCGTGTTATTGAACGACGCATGAATGTGCGCGATGCCTTCCGACACATTCTTTTTGACCTTCTTGCGTACGCGTGTGGCAGCGGTGGGCTTAACCATGCTTAATTCCTTCGTCTAAAACTTATTTGGCCAAGCGAATGGCTTTGCGCGGGCCCTTGCGGGTTCGCGCGTTGGTGCGGGTGCGCTGACCACGCAACGGCAAGCCTTTGCGATGGCGTGTGCCGCGGTAGCAGCCTAGATCCATCAAACGCTTGATGTTCATGGAAATTTCGCGGCGGAGGTCGCCCTCAACCGTCAGCTTGGCGATTTGTTCGCGCAGCTTGTCCATGTCACCGTCGGTCAGATCCTTGATCTTCGCGGAGGTCTTTACGCCCGCAGCAGCACAAATTTTTTGTGCGCTGGTACGGCCGATACCGTAGATCGCGGTCAACGCGATTTCGGTATGTTGATGATTGGGAATGTTGACGCCAGCAATTCGAGCCATGATGGTCTTTCTCTACTTGTCCAATTAACCTTGGCGCTGTTTATGGCGCTTGTCGGTACAGATCACGCGCAGCACGCCCTTGCGTCGAACCAGCTTGCAGTTACGACAGATTTTTTTTACCGATGCCTGAACTCGCATAATCGCTACTCCTTCAAATTTCCACTGGCTTCCGCTTACTTGGCGCGGAAGGTGATTCTTGCCTTCGTTAAATCGTAGGGCGTCAGTTCTACGGTCACTTTGTCACCGGGGAGAATACGGATATAGTGCATCCGCATTTTTCCGGAGATATGGCCCAACACAATGTGGCCGTTCTCCAATTTCACCCGGAACATTGCATTGGGAAGTGTTTCCACAATTTCCCCTTGCATCTGGATCGTCTCTTCTTTCGCCATTAACCCTCGTTTACCCTGGATGAAAGCTGATTCTTAGCGGACCGGAAAACCCGAACCCTTGAAATTTGCCTTCTTCAACAATCCCTCGTACTGATGCGACATCATGTAGGCCTGAAGCTGCGCCATAAAATCCATGGTGGTTACAACGATGATCAACAGCGAGGTCCCGCCGAAATAGAACGGCACGTTGTATTGCAAGCGCAGAAATTCAGGCAAGAGGCAAACCAGCGTGATGTACACCGCGCCCGTCAAAGTGAGACGCATCAGAATCTTGTCTATATAGCGTGCCGTTTGCTCACCCGGACGAATACCTGGCACAAAGGCGCCACTCTTTTTCAGGTTATCGGCGGTTTCCTTCGAATTGAACACAAGGGCCGTATAGAAGAAGCAAAAAAAGATGATCGCCGCCGCATAGAGTATTGTGTAGAGCGGTTGGCCCGGCGCCAGCGCCGCACCAATATCCTTCAGCCAAGTCATGCTGTCGCTTTGACCAAACCACCCTGCAACCGTTGCCGGGAAAAGAATAATGGAAGAAGCGAAGATCGGCGGGATTACGCCAGACATATTCAGCTTCAGTGGCAGGTGCGACGACTGGCCGCCATAAAGCTTGTTGCCCACCTGTCGCTTTGCGTAATTAACCAGAATTTTTCGCTGTCCGCGTTCGACAAAAACCACCAGAAACGTGACACCAACGACCAGAATGATAATCCCGAGCACGACCGGGATCGACATTGCACCGGTGCGTGCCAGTTCCAGGGTGCCGCCAATTGCTGACGGCAGACCCGCCACGATGCCGGCAAATATGATGAGCGAAATGCCATTGCCAACACCACGCTCGGTGATTTGTTCACCTAGCCACATCAAAAACATGGTGCCGGAAACCAACGTGATTACAGTCATAAAACGGAAAGCCATGCCCGGATCAATGACCAAACCGGGCTGCGATTCAAGAGCAATCGAGATACCCACGCCCTGAAACAGCGCCAACGCAACGGTGCCATAGCGCGTGTATTGAGTAATTCGGCGACGGCCCGCTTCGCCC
>JANNGY010000138.1:0-9957 GCA_031404095.1 Betaproteobacteria bacterium
GCTGCAAATGGTATGCCGTGATGAATGGCAAAAGAGCCCGTCGTCCCAGCGCAGGGAGAAGCGGGGGTTTCACGATGCGCAGCATCGCGCCCGCTGAGCCGGAAAGCCATGCAGGGCTTTCCGTGGAAGGACCCAGTCCCGTCAACATCACTTTTGAAACGATTTGTATGATCAGAATGTGTAACGGACTGGGTCCCAGCCTGCGCTGGGACGACAAGGGTTTGAGAATTCGAGAAGCCTCCATCAATGAATCGATGACTGAGAAATGGAGTAGCCCAAAATGAACACGCAAGAACTTCTAGACACCGCGCAGGCGCTGGTCGCCGACGACAAGGGCCTGCTGGCAATGGATGAAAGCAATCCAACCTGCAATGAGAGGTTCGCCGCCTTGGGGATTCCGCAGACCGGGGAGGCGCGACGTGCGTGGCGGGAATTGATTGTGACCACGCCCGGCCTCGGTGAGTCGATTAGCGGCGTAATTCTCTACGACGAGACCATCCGCCAGCAGAAAAACGATGGCACTCCCTTCGTAAAAATTCTCGCCGACGCCGGAATCATTCCCGGCATCAAAGTGGATACCGGTGCAAAGGGCTTGGCAGGCCATGTCGGCGAGAAAATAACCGAAGGCCTGGACGGATTGCGCAATCGGTTGGCTGAGTACTTTCATATGGGCGCGCGTTTTGCCAAGTGGCGCGCGGTGATCACCATCGGCGATGGACTTCCCAGCCGAGGATGCATCGACGCGAACGCGCAGGCGCTGGCCCGCTATGCGGCGCTGTGTCAGGAAGGCGGAATCGTTCCGGTCGTCGAGCCGGAAGTGCTCATGGTCGGCGATCACACGCTGGCGCGGTGCGCCGCGGTGACCGAAGAGGTCCTGCGAGTGGTTTTTGATCAGCTACACGCACAGCGGGTGGTGCTTAACGCGATGATCCTGAAGCCCAACATGGTGCTACCGGGATTGACTTGCCCGAAGCAAGAAACGGCGGAAGAGGTGGCCGACGCCACAGTGCAGTGTCTATTGCGAGCCGTCCCCGCCGTCATGCCGGGGATCGCGTTCTTGTCGGGTGGGCAAAGCGCTGAACTGGCCTCAGCCCGATTGAATGCCATGAATGCAAAATTCAAGTCGCGCCTGCCGTGGCAGTTAGCGTTTTCATTTGCGCGCGCCATCCAGCAACCGGCCTTGGAGATTTGGCGAGGTGAGGAGACCAATGTTCCGCAGGCACAAAGTGCACTAAATCATCGCGCCAGATGCAACCGTGCTGCGCGCCGTGGCGAATACACAGCCGCGATGGAAAACACATGAGCGACAGGAAGTTGCCGATGGATGCCGAGCTGGAAACGCTGCAGCGCGAAACATTTGGCTATTTTTTGCATGAAACGAATCCCGGCAACGGGCTCGTGATCGACAAGACCCAACCCGATTGGCCTGCCAGCATTGCCGCTACCGGCCTGGCGTTGGCCTGCTACCCGATTGGTGTTGAGCGCGGATTCATGTCACGTGCTGCAGCGGTGGAACGAACACTTGCGACGCTGCGTTTTTTCTGGAACAGCCCGCACGGCCCCGAACCCGATGCGACCGGCTGCCACGGCTTTTACTATCACTTTCTCGACATGCAAACTGGCCGGAGAGTGTGGCAATGCGAACTTTCGACGGTGGATAGCGCCTTTTTGCTAACGGGTGCGTTGACTGCAGGAATTTATTTCGATGCCAATACCGCCGACGAGATTGAAATTCGCACCCTTGCCGACGCACTGTATCGCCGTGCCGATTGGAAATGGGCGCAGAACGGTGGTGCAACGGTTTCGCATGGCTGGAAGCCGGAAAGCGGATTTCTCGAGTATCGGTGGGAAGGTTACGATGAGGCGCTGCTTCTGTACGCGCTGGGGCTGGGCTCGCCGACGCATCCGTTGCCCGAGGAAAGCTACACGGCGTGGGCTTCCACCTACCGGTGGAAAAAATGTTACGGGCAAGAATATCTGTACGCCGGACCGTTGTTCACCCATCAACTCTCGCATGTCTGGATCGACTTTCGCGGTATCCAGGACGCATTCATGCGAGACAAAGGCATCGACTATTTCGAGAACAGCCGCCGCGCGACCTATGTGCAACAACAGTACGCGATCGACAACCCGCTCAAGTTCAAGGACTATGGGTCCCATTGCTGGGGAATTACCGCAAGCGAGGGCCCCGGTCCCGACACCATCAAAATAGACGGCATCGAGCGCCAGTTTTTCGATTACGTGGGCCGCGGCGTGCCGTATGGTCCCGACGACGGCACTCTTGCGCCGTGGGCGTTGGTGGCATCACTGCCATTCGCGCCTGCAATCGTGCTGCCTGCCCTTGAATATTGCATTTATCAGGCTAAGCTGACCGAGTTCAATCGCTACGGCTTCAAAGCATCCTATAACCCCACCCACCCGGGAAAACCTGGAAATCCGTATGGTTGGTGGGTCTCGCCATGGCATTTCGGCATTAATCAGGGTCCGATCATTTTGATGATCGAAAATTATCGTAGCGGCCTGTTGTGGCAATTGATGCGAAGTTGTCCATACCTTGTCCGGGGGTTGCGGCGCGCTGGTTTTACGGGGGGCTGGCTTTGAGCTTATGGCCGATACCTCAACCTATTCAACGCAACAACATCTGCTTGTGCGCGACCGTGAGCTGATCGGCATGGGAAACACAAGCACCGTAGCGGCTTTCCAGTCAAAAGCGTCCGGAGAGCAACGCCAAATGGCGATCTACGTCCCTTACACACATGACAAGGAATCGAACGCTTTGAAACTTATGCATGCGTAAGTGGCGCGATTCCCGTCTTCCTGCTGATGCGGTTTTCAGCTATTGGTGCCACCTGGTATGTCGTCCGAATGACTGACGACAAGTGACCATCCTGCATTGTGCGGCAACGAACAGAAGCGATAACGGATTAAGCGTACAACCTTTGCTATGGGAGTCTGTGGCTCCCGACAACGGTGCAATTTGACGAGCATGCTTTTAGCGAGACGAAGTGCCACGAGGACATCGAACGCCGCGCTGCCATTGAGTCGGCGTAAATCGGCGCGCGCACTCTTCATGTTGGCGTGGCTGACGTTCTGGCTGAATACCGCTTTGTTCCCATGTTGCGAGGCGTTGGCGGCTGCCCTTGAGGAACATATCGAGGACCGTTCGCAATCCGTCCCTGTTGCAGGGCATGCGCAACATCCAGAAGCAACACATGTCGAACGCGCAAACAACGTCCCCGATGCACATTGCGATAGCGAGATCAGCGCGGGCCCGGCCATAAACGGTGAGTTTGCAGGGCTGTTAGCGGATCGTGGCCATGTGGAATGGGACGCAGTCCATGCCTCCGCTATTGCCAGACCATTTGCCGCGGACGTTTCTGTTGAACCCGCGGCGCGCGACTATCTTCCGCCACCGCCCGCCCGGGTGCGCTTCTACCTCCGCACTCAGCGACTGCGGATTTAAGCCGCGGTCAATTTGGCACAATCGACCGCTAGTAATCCTGCGTCGGTTGGCATGTCTCAATCGCCTGCATTGCGTGGGTCATACCAAGTGCGTTCGATCGATAGTGCCGACTCCACGTAGCCCCCGCGTTGGCGTGTCTGCCGCTTTGTGTATTCAGCGCGCGACCCACCGATGCGCTCCCAATGTTGAACGGGAGCGCCCCGAATCGAACGAATCAATAAGGAGTAATAGAAATGCTTAATTCACAAAAAACCAGAGCTCGCGTTCTCGTCACAGTGGTCGTAGCAGCCATGGCTGCTTTTGGCAGTACTGCCGGATTGACTCAAACAGAAACGGACAAATCCAGCGGTAAGTCAAAGGCCAAAGACGTTTCCGCCGCAAAAACACAAAAACAGTTGGATTTTGAGCACCAATTGCTCCAATCGGACGGGTACAACCACCTTCTCGAAACGGTGAAAGGCAATGAAGCCGCGAAGAACAAAGCAGTGCCGACGAAAGCTTCCAAACCAAAGACACAAAAAGATTTGGATTTTGAACACCAATTGCTGCAATCGGACGGTTTCAATCATCTACGCGAAGTATTAAAAAAATAGTATCGATGACAGAGCCTCAAAACATCGATCTCGCCATAGCCGGAATTCAATTCGCGCTCGGAGCAGGAATTGCAATCCCCACTGCGATAGCAAGATTGTTGTGGCATTGGGCTATTGCAATTTGAAACCAAACTTAGGAAAGAACATGACAATCATTCGAAGCAGCAAACGACCATTGACCCCCTTAACAATCACCGCCATTGCACTTTCGGCACTGGTAGTTCTAGGAGGTTGCGCTACGCAAGGGCCGAGTTCGCCTCAGGGCATAGAGCAGCGAGTAGAAAGCGCTCGTACGGAAAGCGACCATAAAGATGTCGCGTCCACGTACGAGCAACAGGCGGGCGTCGACAAAGAGTCGTCCGAAAAGCATCGTAGATTGGCGCTGACTTATGCGAACTCCTGGACCCCGGCGCCGCCGTGGAATAGCCGAGGTGGCACTGTTCCAAAGGGAAATCCGATGATGGTGCGCCATTGCGAGAATCTGGCGAGTCTGTATGAGCAGGCGTCAAAAGCCAATCGCGAACTGGCAACCGAGCATCGTCGGGCTGCCTCTGGCGATTACAAATAGTACGGGCGGAATATCTTCGGGCGGACGGTAGCTTGTTTTGCCACTTGTCAATGAACTTCAGTGTGAATTGACATTGTCATGCGGTGCAGATATCGCCCGTTCAAAGATTGATCGGTGCTTGCTTGGTGAATAGTTTTGGGGCCTTGCCGAATTGCTGTTGACCCAGACAAAAAGAGTTTAGCACTTGGACTGCATTAAGCAGCGGTTACTCAGGCAATCGTCGACATGTTGCCACGTGCACACGCCAAGCCGCGGCTACCGGAAATCGACCGCAGCGCACACATGAATTCATTCAACCCTAAACGAAAGCCCTCAATGAAAACTTCGATATTAGTCACCGCAATTGTTGCCGGCGCCCTGTCGGCACCCATCGCATACGCGCAGGAAAAAGCCGCACCCTCCAAGCCGGCGATGAACATGGACATGGGCAAGCCCGCGCCGGAAAAAGCCGCGCCCTCCAAGCCGGCGATGGGCATGGACATGGACAAGCAAATGCCGCAAATGCAGGAAAAAATGAAAGCGATGCAGGCGCAGATGGACAAGATCCACAAGACGGCGGATCCGAAGGAACGCGAGAAGCTCCTGAAGGAGCACATGCAAGCGATGCAAGAAAACATGAAGGCGATGCGCGGCATGGGCGGCCCGATGATGATGGGTGACAAGATGGCCGGCATGAAAGCAGGTGACAAGATGAAGCGTGACGACATGACGGAAAAGCGCATGGACATGATGCAGATGATGATGGAGCAGATGCTGCAGCGCGACCAGGCGATGGAGTCCAAGCCGCACATGTAACTGCAATCGTCGATTCTGCGTTAACCAAGGAGCCAAAAGCATGAGCAAATCCATATCCGCAGTCGCGGCGTTAGTCGCCGTGGTCGCCGTTTCAAATTCAATCGTGACTAATGCCGCCGACGGCGATGCGCAGAGCGCGCAACCCGCGTCGCGACCAGTCGCGGCCGGTTTCCAGGTCGCAATGATGGATGACATGATGCCGATGAAGGATAAGTCGAAGGGAGGAATGGCAGCGATGCCTTCGGATACTTCCATGCAAGACCCCATGGCCGCTCCGGCGAGTATGGAGATGATGGGTCGGATGCGTGGTCCGATGCAGGGCAAGTCGCCGATGAGCAACATGGCGCCCGTTTCACGCCTGCCTGGATTTCCCGGCGCCTCGCATCTGTACCACATCGGTGCGACCGATTATTTTCTCGATCATCCTCAGCACATCACTCTTTCCATTCAGCAGCAGACGGCACTAAACCGGATCAAGGAAAAGGCTTTGTTGGATCGAGCGAGCTCCGACCGGCGGATCGAAGAGGCCGAGCAGGAACTCTGGATATTGACCGCGGCGGATATGCCTGACGCCGTCAAGATCGACACGCAGGTTCGCGCGATCGAAAAGCTTCGCGGCGATCAACGCATGGCATTCATTCGAGATGTTGGTGAAGCCGGCAAGGTTCTCACGCCTGATCAGCTGCCCGCATTACTTGGCACCAAGCCTCCGGCGGGAAGCAAGCCGGCGCCTGCTGTCAGCAAGCCCGCGCCGATGCCACGCATGTGACCAGACAGACCCCAATGCCGGCCCCATTCCATGAAAGCTGAATGTGCCGGAGTGCCGGCCCGTCGCACTCCCGCAGTCGCAATTGATGGGACAACAGGAGGCATCGAGGATGATCCACGATGATGTCCCGCCACCGCCGGCAATCCCGCCGACATTGGAACGAAGACAGAACAAACGAAAGGTCTTTTTATGATGAACCAAGGCGGTGGATGGATGGGTGGATGGGGTGGCGGCGGGATGTGGGTATGGACAGTGATCGGCACACTGGTCGTGGTCCTGTTGATCGTCTTGATCATCAAGATGATCGATAAGAAATAGTGGGTTTATCGAAGCTATTTCCAATGAATGTCGAACGAGTTCGGCACGATGGACCGCGTAGGGGAAGTGATTTGACCATGGGCTTCTGGGTAAACGATAGGGGAGCCGTCACGCTCCCCGAACAAGTTGAGCAGCGGCGACACGGTGGATTTATGATTCGCCGATGGTACATCGGCGGCCTTGCGTCGACGCTGGTGCTGTTCGCGCTTAGTGTCGGCGTCGCAGCGAACCCGGCACATCATCCAGGAGCGGGCGCGGCTGCTGCACCCGGCGCACCGGGCATGGCACCCGGCGCACCGGGAATGGCACCCGGCGCACCGGGAATGGCGCCTGGCGCAGCGATGAGTGCGCCCGCTGCCACACCCGGCATGGCAGGAATGGCACCCATCGCGCCGATGGGCTCACCGGCGGCATCACCCGCGACACCGGGCGCACCAGGAATGGCTGGCGGTGGCATGGCCGAGATGATGGGCAAGATGATGGCACCGGCGGTGCCGGGCGGCTGCGTGGGAGAAAACTGCGGAACGAATGCACCCAGGACGCCGATCTATCCCTCGCTGATGACGCTACCGGCGCTCACGCCGGAAAAGCGTGCCGAAGTCGAAGCGCTGGCGAGCCAGCAGATCAGCGAGGGGTCGGCGCAACTGGCGAAAGGCTACGAGTCGCTAAACCACGCCACGCGAGCCGACGACCACGCAGCCATGCAGCAATCTGTCGGCATGATGCGTGAGGGACTCGACCAGCTCGGTGCGGGAATCGCGGCGCGACGGGTTCTCTCTGAAGGCAAGGCACCCCGCAACCTCGCTCTCGACTGGTTCAAACGCGAGATGAATCTCGCCTCTCCGATTGCGCGCGAAGAACCACGCGTCTTCCTTGGCGATGCTCCATTTCACCTGCTCACGATGGGTCTGCTCGTTGTGTTTGCGCTGGCTATGATCGCAATGTATTTCTTCAAAATGCGCCGTACGGCGGCGCTCTTCGGGCGTCTTGAAGGCGGCTCTGGCCCGCCACCGCCGGGATCGTCACCGCCCCTCGCGGGAACACCGGCGCTTTCCCCCGCGGGGACGGCTCCGCCGCCCACTTCGGCGGCGACATGAGTCTGACGGCGAATTGGCGAGGACGGCTCCGGGTTGGGAGCATCTTCGTGGAAACGCCGAGCGTCAAGACGTTTCGCCTCCTGCCGTCCTCCGGGGAGCGCTTAATGCCTTTCACATTCGTTCCCGGCCAGTTCGTTAACGTCGCGTTCTGGATTGGCGGCGCAAGAATGAACCGCTCGTATTCCATTTCGTCCTCCCCGACGCAGTCCAAATATATCGAGCTGACCGTGAAGCGCGAGCCCCGCGGCGCGGTCTCCCGCCATATCGTTGATCTGCTCAAGGTTGGCGACCAGATTGAGGCGGGTGGTCCGGTCGGGCGGTTTACGTTTGACGGAACGGAAGCGAAAAGCGTTGTGCTCATCGCCGGCGGCGTGGGGATCACGCCCATGATGAGCATCACCCGTTATCTCACGGCACGGGCCTGGGGCGGAGACATCTTCTTCCTCTACGCGTGTCGCGCCCCGGTCGACTTCATTTTTGCGAACGACATCGCCGTGCTCCAGCGTACCAATCCGAAGTTACATGTCGCGGTCGTCATGGAACACGCGGAAGGGACAGACTGGAAGGGGCCACGCGGACGCCTCACCAAGGAATTGCTTACGCAATCGATTCCTGATCTCGCCTCGCGCAGAATCCACCTCTGCGGGCCGCCAATGATGATGGACGCGACCAAGGCGATGCTCACCGAGCTGGGTGTTGCGCCGGAGCAAGTGAAAACCGAATTGTTCGGCGCGACCAGGTCCATCCCAGCCGCCGCAGGGACCACCGCCCAACCGACTGCCCCCGCGACCGGCCCGCTCGTCACGTTTTCGAAGAACAACAAGTCGGCCAAAATTCATGTTGACCAGACCGTTTTGGAGCTCTCCGAGGAACTCAACATCGGAATCGAAAACTCTTGCCGCGTCGGCACCTGCGGTATCTGCAAAGTAAAAATGACCTCGGGCGAGGTCGAGATGGCGGTGGAGGATGCGCTTGATCCTGAGGACAAAGCGAACGGCATTATTCTCGCCTGCCAGGCAAAGCCGAAAAACGAAATTGCGGTGGATGCGTAGCCATGAAGGAGCGTGAAGGCATCATCGTCACCGGCGTCCTCGGCCTCCTGCTGCTTGCCTGGCTCGGCTTCCTCGTCCATCGCTCGCCAGGCTTTCCGGGCAGCGGAATCGGCGCGGCGTTCGGGATTGCCGCGGCCGTGCTGATGCTGCTCCCGCTGGCGTACACGCTCGCCAAGCGCATACCCTTCATCAACGCCCGAATCACACCGCATGTTTCAATGCAGTCGTTGCTCGTCGTGCACGTCTACGCGGGCATTCTCGGCCCTTTGCTCGCGATCATCCACGCGGGGCACAAGTTCGACAGCTGGTTGGGAATTACGCTGACGACAGTGATGCTGCTTGTCGTCGTGAGCGGCTTTTCGGTTCGCTATCTGCTCACCTATGTCGCCCATGAAATCAAGGACAAATTGTCCCTGCTGCAGACCGCCCGAGGCGATCTCGACAGTGCGTGGGGAGTGCTCGAGAACTCCCCGGCTGAAATGAGATTCCTTCCGAAGGCGCCAGTTCTGACGGCCGGTCTGGTATCGCTGGGGCTCGATGTCCGGCCCGGCGGCCCGGTCGGCGAGGTCACCCGCATCGCCGAGTCTGTGGCCGATCTGGAGTATTCGGTCCGCATGCACGAGTTCTTCAAACGCTGGTTCGCCCGCGCGCTGAATCTGCACATCGGCCTCTCCGTCATCCTCTACTTGCTTCTCGCGCTGCACATCGGCTCGGGAATCTATTTCGGGCTGCGGTGGCTGCAATGAAATTGCTCGCACTCTGGCTCGCGCTGATCGTTGCTGTTGTCGCGGCGGCGTCACTTGCGGTTGCGCACTTCGAGCCGGCCTCATCGGCGCTGAAACAGTTCATCAGGCCGGCCCCGCTGTCGCCTCGCCACGCGTTTCTGGGCGACCGTTGCACTGCGTGCCACGAGCCGGGCGTCGGCGTAACAGTTGCCAATTGCACCGCCTGCCATGCGAATTCCGAGCGCCTGCTCGGTCGTCAGCCCACTGCGTTTCACGCAAGCGTTCAGGAGTGCACGGCATGTCACATCGAGCACCGGCCCGAGAATATCCGCCCACAGCTGATGGACCATGTTGCACTTGCCAAGCTGGGCGTACGGTCAATTGCGCGCGCGGCGCACGGACACGTTGATCCACGACTCCAAAAGGATCCCGAAAGCCAGGCCACGCTCGACTCGCTGAAAACGTGGCTGCGCATTCAAAACCCCGATCAGCTCGACGCCAGCACCGCGCGCGAGTCTCTCAACTGCGCCGCGAAGTGTATGGTCGTCCGGCGACGCTAACAAGTTATTCAATTGTC
>JANNGY010000139.1:0-2249 GCA_031404095.1 Betaproteobacteria bacterium
GGCCCGTCAACTTCCCAGCGCATATCCACCTGCTTCGACACCCTCGTCAGTATTTGCTTGAGCGTCTGATCGATCGCATTCAACGTCACACGGCCCTCGATACCCGGATGGATGTCGATATTCACCTTGGTGTCGCGGCCAATCGCAAACATCAGTTCCTGGACCGGCACATTGTTCACGGTAACGGAGTACTTCAGTTCGTCAACCCGGGGCCGCGGAGGCGGCGGCAGCGGCACCTGTCGCACCGGTTCGGGGACCGCGCTCACCGGCGCAGGGGCAGGAATGGTATTTCCGGCTGGGACGGGGCGCGTCGCCGTGTTGCTTTGTATGTGTCCGTCGATACGCGCGACCGGCTGCGTGCCACAACCAGCAAGTCCGATCAGCAAGAGACCGAGTCCTGTCAAATTGTGCGGCCATTCAATCCATCGTACCCGTCGATGGTGAGCTTGCTTGGATGGCATTGTCCGCAACATCATGGTTCGCGTTATCTTTCTTGACTGAAGATGCGTGTCGTACCCGCTCATATTATTGCTCTGTGGACAACGCCCGCACAGGCGCAAGCGATTTGCGTAGGCTCCAACTCACTTTATAGAAGTATTAGCCAATAAAAGCAATGGGTTGGGCCGTGTTCTGCAAAAATAACTTTAGTTGCGGAATGGATGATACATTTCCGGCGACGCCGTGCGAACTTGCTCTGGTCCGCATTTCATCCGCCGCGAGTCCGCAAGTCCTCGCGGATCGCACCGACCGATCGAACGTATGGCCGGAATTTGCTCAGCCTGGCGGGAAGGCGCAGCATTTCCTCGGACGCGTCGGCGCGCTCGCCATAATTGCCGTAAAGCACACTGACGCGCGGATTATCGCGAGTGCCCGCCGGGTAAACCATGATTCGGTCGGCATTCAATTCCCGGCTGGCAATCCGCAGAAAGTTCTCGATGGCGAAGGTCTCACGCGGGTCCGCGGTCATCAATTGAATCGAATAGCGATTTGCCGGCAGTCCGACCAGGCGCGATACGTCGGCATCCATGCGCGATTCCAGCCAGCCGGGCGCGGCCATCGGCTCGGCGTCTGCGACGATACTCTTTGCGGTCGGGGTGGCCGTGCTCTCGCTGAGTTGCCCGCGCGTAGCGGACGCTGCCGCGTTCGTTTCGCTGCTGTCGGCGACCTTGGATTTGCCGGCTGTTTTCACATTCTCAGCCGCGCCGGACGGATTTCCTCGCACGTCTGCCGGCGCTGCGGCCAACGCCGGTGCCGGAGTTTTTGCGGGGTCGACTTGGTTGATTGCCTCAATCTGGCTTGCCGTTCCGGCGCCCGGCGCGTCACTTTCCTTGGCAACCTTCGATGATGGTCCCGGCACCGATACCGCCGACGGCACGGCGGGACCCATCGTTGCCGTCATCCGGCCCGCCATGAAACCAACCACACTGCCCGCAATCAGCGACGCGGCGACCGCAAGCGAGAGGCCGCGGACGTTCCTTGTACTCGGCAATACGATCTGGGTGTCGCTGATCGCGGCCCGGACATGATCCGGTTTGACCGTATGTGTGTTGTCGGCATAGGCGGCCAGCAGTGTTTTGTCGGCATAGATATTGATGCGCCGCGTGAGCCCTTCCGATGCTTCAGCGATGAGCTTCAGCGCATCCGCCGAAAACAGGTCCGGGCCTTTATAGCCGGCGGCGCGCAGGCGGAAATTCAGATAGTCCTTGATGTCCCGCGCCGGCAAGGGAAGCAAATTGAAGCTGTGAGTGATTCGTTCCTTCAACTGGCGCATGTTGGGAAGCATCAAATGCTGATCAAGCTCGGGCTGGCCGAACAGCACGATCTGCATCAATTTGTCGTGGCTGGTTTCCAGATTCGACAGCAGGCGAATTTCTTCAAGCGTTTCCAGCGGCATGGCATGCGCTTCGTCGATCAGGGCCACCACCTGCTTGCCTGCTGCATGGGTGGCAATCAGACGCTCCTGCAGGGCGCGAATCAGCTTGGTCGTGTTGCCACCATGAATGTCGACCCCCAAATCACCGGCGATTGTCGCCAGCATTTCCTCGGGCGAAAGCGAGGGAACCGCCAGGTAAATGGTCTCGACGGACTCCGGCAGGCGCTCCATCAGAACCCGGCACAACATGGTTTTTCCTGCTCCTACCTCGCCGGTGACCTTGACCATGCCTTCACCGCTGGTGATGGCATAGATGAGTGCCTCCAGCGTTTCGCCGCGATTGGCGCCGGCGAAGAAAAATTCTGTGTGCGGCGTA
>JANNGY010000140.1:0-4557 GCA_031404095.1 Betaproteobacteria bacterium
CGCATCGCGAGGGTCCGCGCCTTTCCCGGCATGGCCGAGCGCACGGGAGCGCCATCCTCACGCAGCACTTCGTGCAGTCCCGCCCGACTAAGCTCGATCGGCATGACCCATCGGCAGGCACCCAGCCCACGATAAAACTCCAGCGACATGCGGCTGTAGATATTGAGATACGGCCCAGCGACAAAAGGCGTCTTGCCGGCCAGCAGGTGCACGGCGCCGAGATCATTGGCCTCGACCTTGAATTCACCATTGCCGGTCACCTTGCGCAGCGTGCGCAAATCCGATTCCGATTCGATCAGCTCGCAGGTCGAGAGCACCACTTCCTTGCCGGCATCGGCGAGTCGTGTGGCGCTTTGCAGCCAAACGGCCCAGCGCCTCTCGAAGCGCGTGCTGCAGACGGTCTCGCCCAGGTAGACGCTGGCGACCGGCCAGGCGGCAGCTTCCTCGTAGAGCGCGAGCACCCTGTCGCGCGGCCAGTAGTAAAGGAGCGGACCGAGGGTGAGGCGCAGCGGATGGGGATGAAGGGGCATAGCCATTATTTCCAGGTCCGGTGATACGCGCCGAGCGTGCATTGATGGCCCTCGGCGACGCGCGCGAGTTCCGCTTGCCACGCCGGCCGCACCTGGTAGGCCTCGGGTCGAGCGGCGCATTCATCGAGCGCCGCACGCCAGACGCGGGTGACCATGGCGACATAACCTGGGCTGCGCTGACGGCCCTCGATCTTGATCGCCTTCACGCCCATCTCCGCGAGCTTCGGCAGCAACTCGAGGGTGTTCAGGCTGGTCGGCTCTTCAAAGGCGTAATAAATGTCATCGTTCACCTTGAAGCGGCCCCGGCAGAGCGTGGGATAGCCGGGCCGTTCATCGGCGTGGAAACGATCGATCAGCACCGCGCCCAAGTGCGAATCCAGCACGCCGGGCTGATCTGTTCTCTTGACCCACCGCACCGCTTTCGCCGGCGAGCAGCCGCCGTGGGTATTCGGCGATTCACCGGTGGCATAGGACGACAAGGCGCAGCGGCCTTCGACCATGATCGACAGGCTGCCAAAGCCGAATGCCTCGATCTCCACCGGCGTATTTTGGATGACCTGCGCGATCTGCTGGATCGACAGCACCCGCGGCAGCACCGCGCGGGTGATGCCAAATCGTTCGTGCACGAAATTGATCGCCTCGTAATTGGTGGCCGATCCCTGCACCGACAAATGCAGGCGCAACTGCGGATGCTTGCTCGCCGCATAGTGCATCAGGCCCATGTCGGCGACGATGATCGCATCGACCCCGTAGTCGACGGCAAGATCGACCGCGCGCTGCCATTTCTGCCAAGTCGCCGGTTGCGGATAGGTATTGAGCGCCATCAGCACGCGCACGCCGTGGGCATGCGCATAGCGGATGCCTTCGCGCATCGATTTCTCGTCGAAATTCAGGCCGGCAAAATTGCGCGCGTTGGTTTCATCGCGAATGCCCATGTAGACATCATCAGCGCCGTTGTCGACCGCGGCGGTCAGCGCCGGCAGTGAACCGGCCGGACAGACCAACTTCAGTCTCTCGGTGCGATCCTGGCGGGCGTCGGTGCCGCAGCGGCTGATGGCGCTTGCCGTGGAATCAGTAGTATTGGTTGCTTCCAGTACGGCGGTCATGGCTTTCACGATTGAATTGTCCCGCCGCCATTCTAGAGAACGTCCAGAGTCAAATGGCGGCGACGGGAGCCGCAAGCATGATCCAGATCACTCAAGTGTGAAAGATTGGCGGCAATTGAAATGAATCAGGACCGCGCGGTCAGTTCGCGCGCCGCAGGATGAACGTTGGAAACAGTTTCCGCAGCTGCTCGACAGCTTCATCCTCGAGCAGAGACGGCGCGCTATCGAGCAGCCGGTCGGCGCAGCCATGGGCACGGAATTCCTGCAGGGCGAACGTCGTCACGCCCTGCCGCCGCAGGTTCGCTGCCATCGATTGCAGCTTGTCGTTGGGCAACAAGGCCGGGTGGTGCGTGGTGCGCACTTCATGCGCGACGCCCGAGGCGAGCAGGAGATGCAGGCTTTCCTCCGCCGGAATGCCGCTGGCGCGCACGCCGGTGGTGGCCGCATAGTCGGCAAACGGCGCCTTGACATCGAAGCCCACCCAATCGAGCTTCGGCAACAGGCTGCGCAGGCGGCCGGGATAGATGCCGGCGGTGTGCAGGCCGACTTTGAAGCCTCGCTCCAGAACATCGTCGATTGCCTTGCCCAGGTGACGGTCCACGGTCGGCTCGCCACCGCAAAACACAACCGCATCCAGCAGGCCATGGCGACGGTCGATGAAATCGAGAACAGACTGCCACGACCTCTCGGGCGCTTCGCGGCGCGATTGTATTTCCGGGTTGTGGCAGTAGCGGCAGCGCCAGGCGCAGCCCTGTACGAATACCACGGCGGCGAGGTGGCCGGGGAAGTCGGTGGTGGACAGCGGGGTGAGACCGGCGACACGGAGGGTGCCTTCGGCTTCCTGGTGACGCGTAGCAATGTGCGCCTGCTGTACAGGACATCCCCCTTTGAAAGAGGGGGTGGAGCAGGGGTTTCGAGCAGCGTGCTGCTCGCCTGCGGAACGGCAGTCCAATGCAATGGGCTGCGCGTCCTGCAAGGATTGAGGGGGATTTACGATGGTTACCATTATGCGGCGACCGAAAATCCCCCCCAGCCCCCCTTTTTCAAAGGGGGGAGTGGGAGTTTCGCGGCAACCACCACTTCAGACATTCTGGATCGCGGAGCAAAAACCAGGATGAGGAATACCTCAGGCCCCCGCCTTCTCCGCCACAAAATACTGCCGCTCATAAAACTCGCCTTTCTTGCCGACGTTGAACGACGACACCGGTCGGTGGTAGCCCATCACGCGCGTCCAGATTTCGCAGGGCTGGCGTTCGTCATTGGACAGGAGGGGATGAACGTTGGTCGATGAACATTGAGGCCGGGTTGTGGTTTGAACGCGTGCAGTCATGCGATTTCTCCTGCGGTTTGGGGTTGAGGTTCATGTGCGGCAATGCGCTTGCGAGCGAGAATGGCTTCGTCGCATTTCGGGCAAAATGCGTGCTCGCCGGCGAGATAGCCGTGGTTCGGGCAGATCGAAAATGCCGGTGTCACGGTGATATAGGGAAGGTGGAAACGGGTGAAGGCGCGTTTCACCAGTTCGCGGCAGGCGGCCGAAGTGGACACGCGTTCGCCGAGATAAAGATGCAGCACCGTGCCGCCGGTGTACTTGCGTTGCAGCGGGTCCTGCCGCTCCAGCGCTTCGAACGGATCATCGGTAAAGCCGACCGGCAATTGCGATGAATTGGTGTAGTAGGGCATTGCCGCGGAACCCGCCTGCAGGATGCCGGGATAGCGCTTGCGGTCTTCCTTGGCGAAGCGGTAGGTGGTGCCTTCCGCGGGCGTCGCCTCGAGGTTGTAGAGGTGCCCGGTTTCTTCCTGGAAGACAACGATGCGGGCACGGATATGGTCCAGCAATCGCAGCGCGAACTCGTTGCCCCATGGCGTGGTGATGTCTTCGGCATCATGGGTGAAGTTGCGGATCATTTCGTTGATGCCGTTGACGCCGATGGTCGCAAAGTGATTGCGCAGCGTGCCGAGGTAGCGGCGGGTGTAGGGAAACAGGCCCGCGTCGATGTGGCCCTGGATGACCTTGCGCTTGATTTCCAGGCTGGTGCGGGCCAGCTCCATCAGTTGGTCGATGCGCGCGAACAGCGCGGCCTCATCGCCTTCATGCAGGTAGCCGAGGCGGGCGCAATTGAGCGTCACCACGCCGAGCGAGCCGGTCTGCTCGGCCGAGCCGAACAGGCCGTTGCCACGTTTCAGCAACTCGCGCAAATCGAGCTGCAGGCGGCAGCACATCGAGCGGATCATGTTCGGCTTCATCTCGGAATTGAGGAAGTTCTGGAAATACGGCAGGCCATATTTCGCCGTCATTTCAAACAGCAGCTCGGTGTTCGGGTGATCCCAGTCGAAGTCCGGCGTGATGTTGTAGGTCGGGATCGGGAAGGTGAAGACGCGTCCCTTGGCGTCGCCTTCCATCATCACCTCAATGTAGGCGCGGTTGATGACATCCATTTCTTCCTGCAGGTCGCCATAGCTGAACGGCATTTCCTCGCCGGCGATGTAGGGGATCTGTTCGCGCAGATCTTCCGGGCAGGTCCAGTCGAAGGTGAGATTGGTGAACGGCGTCTGCGTGCCCCAGCGCGAGGGCACGTTGAGGTTGTAGATCAGTTCCTGGATCGATTGCTTGACTTCGCGATAGGACAGCTTGTCCTTGCGCAGGAACGGCGCCATGTAGGTATCGAAGGAGCTGAAGGCCTGCGCCCCGGCCCATTCGTTTTGCAGGGTGCCGAGGAAGTTCACGATCTGGCCGACCGCGCTGGAAAGATGCTTGGGCGGTTTCGCTTCGGTCTTGCCGGGCACGCCGTTGAGTCCCTCGTTCAGGAAAGTCCGCAACGACCAGCCGGCGCAGTAACCCGCCAGCATGTCGAGGTCGTGAATGTGGTAATCGGCGACGCGATGGGCTTCTCCGACCTCCGGCGGGTAAACGTGGGTCAGCC
>JANNGY010000141.1:0-14103 GCA_031404095.1 Betaproteobacteria bacterium
CGCGCTGATCGTGCGGCTGGTGCGCGAGGAAATGGCGGCCTGGCCGAAGGCCTGATGCCACGCTGCTGCGGCTCGCTTGCACCGTCGCCGCGGCGGGTTCATCATCAGGCCATCGTCTGCAACATCGGCCACTTCGACAACGAAATCGACGTCGCCTCAGTGGAGAAATACCAGTGGGAAGAAATCAAGCCGCAGGGCCGACAACATCATTTTCCCGGACGGCAAGCGCATCATCCTGTTGGCCAAGGGACGCCTGGTGAATCTGGGCTGTGGTACCGGGCATCCGTCGTACGTGATGTCATCGTCGTTTGCCAACCAGACCATCGCGCAGATCGAACTCTATTCGAACACCGACAAGTACCCGGTCGGCGTTTATACGCTGCCGAAACACCTGGACGAAAAGGTCGCGCGGCTGCAACTGCGCAAGCTCAATGCGCAGCTGACGGAACTGACCGACCAGCAGGCGGCGTATATCCATGTGTCGAAGCAGGGGCCGTATAAGCCGGATTCGTATCGGTATTGACGTGGCGCCAAAACGCCTCCAGAATGAAGCCAAAATGATCCATTCTGGAGGCGAATCATGGGCATAAATCTCTCGATCAAGAATGTGCCAGACGCGCTCGCGAGTCAGTTAAAGGCGCGAGCGGAGGCAAACCATCGTTCCTTGCAAGGCGAATTGATGGCGATGCTTGAGCGCTCACTGAGCGATACCGGTGCCGCACAAGCGCGCGCGCAATACGCGGTTCCCGGAAAAGGAATGCAAGCAGTGGAGGGTAGTGAGCAATCGCTTCGAGGTTTGATCGCACGCATTTCCGAAGCTCATGCGGTCGATACGGTTAGTCTGATACGCGGCATGCGCGAAGACCGCACCGAGCATCTCATGCGCTTGATCGAAAGAGAAGGCGCCGCTGCGCGGGCACGGAACTTGTTGGGCCTGCCGCCCCTGGATACAAACGGACCGGGTGCGAGCGCGGCAACGCATGAGCGTAATACGACCGCGCGCCGAAAGACGGGAAAGAGCGCAAAGCGGTGAACCCGCTTAGCCCCATTGAAGAATCGCGGCCGAGCAATAGAACCTGCGTGATCGATACATCCGTCGTCGCCGCCATGATCTTCGAGGACAACGTGCAGGATTTGCTCGGCTTGCCGCTCGGCGCGCGAATTTTTGTCGCTCCATCCATCATTCGATATGAATTTCTCAACGTCTGCGTAGAAAAGCAGCGTACCGGCCTGATCGATGTCGATCGCGCGTTGGACGCGTGGCGCGAGTTCGAGGAGTTGGAAATCGCAACCGAATACGCCTCCTTCCCGGAGTCTTTGGCCATGGCGCTACGCTACCGATTGAGTGGATACGATGCGGCATACCTTTGGTTTGCCGTGTCGCAGGGACTGGAGCTGTTAACGCTTGATGAACAGCTCGCCAAGGCTTGGCACAAGGCCATAGTGGAGTTGAAACCGTGACCCCGCGCGAGAAATTCGTCAGCCTTGTCAAGAGCGACATCCTGCGCCTGGGCGTGGCCGAACTTGATTTCGGCACCGGGGACTGCCGGGTTGGCACAAAGAAGCGCATGCGGACGGGCTGGATAAACTCCGTATCTTCCGGCAGCATGATCCCGCCGGCATTTCAAAGCGCTTGAACAAACTCAAGGATTGCCCGTGAATTCCACTTCCCACCTTGTCGGCGGTGCCGCTAAGCGAAATTTCTCGTTTGAGTTCTTTCCGCCCAAGACAGCCGAGGGCTCGGCGAAGCTGCGCGATACGGTCAAGCAGCTCGCACAATTCCACCCGACATTTTTCTCGGTGACCTTCGGCGCTGGTGGTTCGACGCAGGAAGGCACGTTGTCGACGGTGCTCGACATCCGCAAAGCGGGACATCACGCTGCACCGCATATTTCCTGCATCGGCTCCACCCGCGCGAGCATTCGCGAGATCATTCATGCGTACAAGGATGCCGGCATCCGTCATACCGTGGCGTTGCGTGGCGACATTCCTTCTGGCCAGGCGATAGCGGGAGAGTTCCGCTACGCGAGCGATCTGGTGGCGTTCATTCGCGAAGAAACCGGCGACCACTTTCATATCGAGGTTGCCGCATATCCGGAGTACCACCCGCAGGCGCGGCGTGCTCAGGAAGACTTGGCTCATTTCAAGCAAAAAGTGGCGGCGGGCGCCAATTCGGCGATGACGCAGTATTTCTACAATCCCGATGCGTACTTCCATTTCGTCGAGCAGGTTGAGGCGATGGGTGTGTCAGTGCCCATTGTGCCGGGCATCATGCCGATCGTCAGCTTTTCACAGTTGGCGCGATTTTCGGATGCCTGCGGCGCGGAAATCCCGCGCTGGATAAGGCACAAGATGGAAGGCTTCGGCGACGACACTGCTTCGATACGCGCGTTTGGACTTGATGTGGTCACGGATCTCGCTGCCAAATTGCTGGAAGGCGGCGCGCCCGGGCTGCACTTTTACACGCTGAATTCGGCGGGACTGAGTTCGACCATCTGGCAGCGGCTCCACATTTCCTGAGCACGCCTCCTCCGAAGCAAACCTTTCCTGTCGCGCCGCCCCCTGCGTGGGGCAGCCGTCTCGCGGGCCTTCCGCTTGCGGATTTGACCCCGGCGTGCGGATCGAAATCCCCGGGGAACATCTCGAAACCTCAAAAGGTTGTCATCCCCGCGAACGCGGGGATCCACTTTTCAACGCAAATCAATGTATGACGAAAATTGGATTCCCGCTTGCGCGGGAATGACAGGGTGAATAGAATTTTCCCGCGCTCAACTCCAGCACTGGCGCGGTGTTCCGGCCAAAAATAGCTGAAACGCCGCACCAGTGCTGGAGGTTGCACATTTGCGCGCAGAGGGGCAAATTACTCCTCCGCAAAGCGATTGTGCGAAACTATGCCAACAAAAAAAGAACGCATCCCGCGCACGCGAAATTCATGGTCACCCTGAGCGAAGGATTGAAACGCGTATGAAACTACTCAAGACTTTCTGTGCCCGCACTTTCGTTGCATGCCTGTTCGCGTGCGCAAGCTTCGCGGCCATGGCCCAGCAGACGGTGCTCACCAATCGCGACACCGAGTTGCGTGCGGCGCCCGACGATACCGCGGCGGTCATCCAGATCCTGCGCGACAAGACCCCCGTGCAAGTGCTGCAGCGGCGCGGCCCGTGGAGCCAGGCCAAGGCCGGGTCGAGTACCGGTTGGGTGCGGATGATGCACCTGCGCGGCGGCAGCAGCGTGGTGGTGGAAGAGCAATCATCTTCCGGCGGTTTCTTTTCCTCATTCAACCGGCTGCTGCTCGGCGACCGCGAACGCGCGGCCCAATCCAAGCAAAGCGCCACGGTCGGAATTCGCGGATTTTCCAGGGAAGATGTCGAGCGTGCCGAGCTGAACCCGGCCGAGCTTGCGAAACTGAAGGGCTACCAGGTGACCGAGGCGGATGCGCGGCAGTTTGCAAGCCAGCGACGCCTGACGTTCCGTAGTGTCGCCTACCTGGCTCAGGACGCCGTCGAAGCGGCAAGCGCGCAAGGAGCGAAAAAATGAAAACCTCCCTGTTTCGTTTACTGTTCTTGTCCGTTGCCGCCCTGCTTGCCGGCTGTGCCGGCATGCCGGACATGAAAGGCGTTCCGATCGGCTCGGCCATCTCGAGCTTTGTCCCCGGCGGCGCCACCACCGGCGCGCTGGTCGACGGCGGACTGAGTGCCGCGAAAGACATGTCCGATGCGACGAAGACATTTACTGACGCCGAAGAAGTCGAATTGGGCGAAAACGTCATGGCGGGTGTCCTCGGCGCGGCGCCCTTGTACGCGGATGTGCGCGTCCAGCGCTATGTGAACCAGGTCGGCCGCTGGATCGCCGCGAATTCCGAGCGGCCCACCTTGCCGTGGCGCTTCGCGGTCCTCGATTCCAGGCTGCCGAATGCGGGCGCCGCGCCGGGCGGGCAAATCTACATCACCACCGGTCTCCTGTTTCGCATGCGCAATGAAGCCGAACTGGCCGGCGCGCTGGCGCATGAGGTCGCGCACGTGGTGCAGCGACACCACGTCAAGGCGTATCAGAAATCGAAGATGGGCTCGGCTGGTGTGACGGCGGCAGGCGCCGTGGTCGATGCCAAAGTGAAAACCGGCGGCCTCGGCGGCGCGGCACTCAAGACCGGATTCAAGTTTGCCATCGGCGAAGTCCGCACCATGATCCTGCTGTCGCTGGATCGCAGCGAAGAGGAACAAGCCGACCGCATGGGCATGATCCTCGCCGCCCGCGCCGGTTATGATCCATATGGATTGCCCAGTGTGCTGCAGATCCTGCAGGACCTGCAAAAGGACCAGGGCGGTGCCAGCCTCTTGTACTCGACACACCCGGCCCCGGCCGACCGCATTGCCTCGCTCGACAGGTTGATGGGCAAGGAAATGGAAAAGTACGGTTCGCAAGCGACCTTGCAGGATCGTTTTGTCACCAACATCCTGGGTACGGCGCCGCCACCCGAAAAGAAAGAGGCGGCTCCGGCGAAAGCGCCTGCCCCGGCCAAGGCGCCGCCGCCGAAAAAATAGTTGTCGAAACCGCAATGAAAAAAGCCGGGCAATGCCCGGCTTTTTTTCTGTAACCCGCGAAACCTACGCCGCCAGCTTCTTTTTCTTCAATGCTTCCTGCTTGTGCTGTTCAGCATAAGCATGGTGCGCGGCAGCCTCGGCTTCACCCACCTTGACCGGCTGCCCCATGTCCGCGAGCACGGAGCCCAGCGCGGACAGGCAAAGCATCACGTTTTCCGGTTTGCATGAATACCCCATCAGCCCGAAACGCCAGATTTTGCCGGCCAGCGGGCCGAGGCCGGCGCCGATTTCGAGATTGAATTCGCTGAGCAGGATTTTGCGTACCTCGGCTTCATTGACTCCCCCGGGGACGAATACCGCGTTCATTTGCGGCAGCCGGTTGCCTTCCTTGACGAGGAAATTGAAGCCCATCGCTTCCAGGCCGGCCTTGAGCGCCAGGTGGTGGCGCTGGTGGCGCGCCCAGGCGTTTTCCAGGCCTTCCTCCTTTAGTACCAGCAGCGACTCATGCAGCGCGAACAGGCTGTTGGTCGGCGCGGTGTGGTGATAGGTGCGATTGGTATTGCCCCAGTAGTTCAGCACCAGGTTCAGGTCCATGAACCAGCTGTGTACCTTGTCACCGCGGGCTTTCACACGTTCGATGAAACGCTCCGAAAACGATACCGGCGACAGGCCGGGCGTGCAGGAAATGCATTTTTGCGACGCCGAGTACGCGGCATCGATGCCCCATTCATCGACCAATACCGGGGTGCCGCCCAGCGAGGTCACCGCATCGACGATACTGAGGGCGTCGAATTTGCGGGCGATGGCCGCCAAAGTCTTCGCATCCGACTGGCAGCCGGTCGAGGTCTCCGCGTGCACGAAAGCCAGCACCTTCGCGTCGGGATTCTGTTTGAAGGCATCTTCAATCCGGTTCGGATCGATCGGCTCGCCCCATTCGGCCTCCACCACGATGGCGGTGCCGCCGGCACGCTCGACGTTTTCGATCATGCGGCCACCAAAGACGCCGTTGCGGCCGACGATCACTTTGTCGCCCGGCGCGACTGCGTTGACGAAGCAGGTCTCCATGCCAACCGAACCGGGGCCGGAAACCGGGAAGGTGAGCGCGTTATCGGTCTGGTAGGCGTAGCGAAGCAGAGTTTTCAGTTCTTCCATCATCTCGACAAAAATCGGGTCGAGATAGCCGATTGCCGGCAACGACATGGCGGCCAGCACCCGTGGATTGATCTCCGAGGGGCCGGGGCCCATGAGGGTGCGCTGTGGCGGGTGGAACGAGGTGATTTTCTTGCTGGGTGAAACCTGTTTGAGCGGGGGGTGCAAACTCATGGAATGGTCCTTTCTGGAAACATTGCTCTCTGGCACGGTACGAACATAACAGTTCGCGACCGACGGCGGCATGACCGGGAGCAATCGGCGCGACGCAGCCGTCCAGGCGAGAGGGCGGCCGGGCAGTCCAGAATGGCCCTCCGTGCGGCAATTTCTGCACTTCGTCTGCAATAGGTTGTGGGTCGGGCCTGACCCTTTCACACTGCGGTCATCGAAACCTCATTTCTGCAGGGAGTGCAAATGAACAAAATATCTCACCCACTGTTATTCACGTTTTTGGCTGTACTGATTCTCGCCGCCCTCGGTTCGATTATCGCCTCGTCGCCGTTTGGCGTCGGCCACGGTCCGACCCTGGTCATGTTCGATGAAGACCTGTCCGACTCCGCGCTCGGCTGGGCGCTGGCGATCCCGATCCTGGTGTTTGTCGGCGTGGTGGTGACGGCGGTTTTGGCTGGCGCGGCACTTATCACGGTCGCGGCGCTGGCATTCGCCGCGCTCATCATCGTCATGGTGATGCTGCTGGCGTTTACGCCGATTATTGTGTTCCTCGGGCTCCCGATACTCGCTGTCTATGGCTTGTTCAAGCTGATTCAGCGCGACCAGCGCCAGATGAAGGGCGCAGCCTGACGCGACGGGCGACTAGCGGAACGTAATGATCTGCGCCGTCGGCGGTTCGACAAAATTTTCCGCGAACATTGGATATCGCGGTGGCCCGAGGCCAATGAATTGCGATTTGGTATTGATGACAGGATTCGGGCTCAGATTTTCAGCAATTCAACCATTTGGCGCGCGGTAACAATTTGGGTTGAACGATGCACGCGAATCCGCAGGACGCCACTCCTGTCCCCAGAGACGAGATGGGTCGCATCGCCCGCGTCCGCCATTGAGAACAGAAAATTGTCAGCCGGGTCAGGTGAAACGTCGACCGATGGCAATTCTGCCAACAAGGTCGAGCGATCTCGCAGTCGATTGACGAGCCAGCCGATTTCGGCGGGCTGGATTAATTTCCTGACTTGCGGGTAGCGTGCAACGCGGGTAATTTCCTCGATTTGTTCGTTGCTGGAAAGCAAGTCAAATCTTCCATCCATCCAGGCGTGGACGAGTTTGTACGGCGCGGACTCCACTTTGAAAAACGCGGATAGCAACACGTTGGTATCGAGGATGACCCGCATCGCGGCGGTGAACTAGGCGCGCGTGGCCGTCTTTTTAGCGGGTTTGCCTATTCGCGGCGCACCCCACATCTCGGCGCGCACACGGCGAAGGGCGTCGTCAATGCTGGCTTCAATTTCGCTATCGGGAATATCGACGTTTCTTGCCTCAACATCCGCGACGGTTTGGGCAAAGACTTCCTTTTGCACCGCCTGCTCGATGAACTTGGAAAGATCGCCTTTTTTCATTCCGCGTTGTGCAAGGAACGAGCGCAAAGATACGTCTGTATCTTTCGACACTTTGACGGTCCAGCGTACGAGTTCATTCATAAGACCTCCGGCGAGTGTGGGGCTAGACATATTTGTACATAAACGTCTATGTGCTTATGCTATCCCAATCGATGATATTTAACAACGGCATCGATTTGTCTCACTCGATTGAGCTGGCCGGCCGCTGAATCTAGCCTGCATATTTCATGGGTCGGCCCTTTTTCGTCACCATTTTCACTCTTGGCAAAGGTCAACTCTGTGAAATCCAATTTGTACTTCGTACGACACCGGGCCTTCGCGCTCGATAGCGGGTCGCTGGCCGGCGCTTTTCCGTTCTCTTCCCGTGGCATGGCTCGCCATGCCGTGGTCAGTCGAACGAAAAATCGCTCGCCCATCGACCTACTCTCGAACGCGACCCCATGAAATATGCAGGCTAGCCGGCCGAAGCGACAAAGTCACCCGATTTGCCACCGCGCTTTTCAAACAGACGGATACCTGAGATGGTCATGCCACGGTCAACTGCCTTGACCATGTCGTAAATTGTCAGCAGTCCGGCACTCACTGCCATCAACGCTTCCATTTCCACCCCGGTACGCCCAATTGTCTCGACCGTTGCCCGGCATTCGATGCGGGACGCAGCGGCGTCCGGTGTGAATTCGACCGCGACGCGCGTAATGACAATCGGATGGGACAAGGGGATCAGGTCGGACGTGCGCTTCGCACCCTGGATGGCAGCGACGCGGGCAATCGACAGTACATCGCCTTTTTTCGCCCCCCCCGAACGAATGAGTTCAAAAGTCGCGGAAGTCATGCTGATCCATCCGGCAGCAATTGCAAGCCGGTGAGTCTCGGCCTTTTCGCCGACATTGACCATATGCGCCTGACCCCGGTCATCGAAGTGATTGAGATTGCTCATTTGAGAAGCACCTTGCTTACGTTGGTACAATCGACCTGAATTTGCCAGAATTGTGACAGCACAGGGGAACCGATGCGCCGAAGAAGTTTCAAAAGGCCATTACCCTTTGCCCATTGCCCGCCAAACCCATCATTGATGAAATCGTCCATCCGCCATGTCGCTCCCGTGTCCATCAGGATAGGACCGGGCCGCTACAATCGCATCAAGAAATTGATCGCAGCTGCCGCGATGATCTCGCAGCTGGCAGCACCCGTTGCCATTCACGCCGACGGCCTGCCCGATTTGGGCGATTCGTCGGATGCCAGCCTGTCCGAACCTCAGGAACGCGCAATCGGCAAGCGAATTATGCTGGAGATTCGCGGCGACCGTGCATTCGTCGAGGATGCCGAACTTAAGGCATACATCGGTGAACTCGGCAACCGCATGATTGCCGCGAGCCGCGGTACGACCAACGATAACCGCCGCGATTTTGAGTTTTTCCTGCTCAGTGACGAATCGATCAATGCTTTTGCCTTGCTTGGCGGTTTCATTGGCCTGCATACCGGATTGGTACTGACCTCAACCACCGAATCGGAACTGGCCGGCGTGGTCGGGCATGAAATTGCGCATATTCTGCAGCGGCATCAGTCGCGCGGCGCGGACGCGCAAAAGGGCGGCGCACTGGTCCAGTTGCTGGGACTCGCCGTCGCGATCATGGCCGCCCGCTCCAATTCCTCGTCGGCATCACAAGCGACCGAGGCCGCACTTGCCACCACGGCCGCCCTGCAATACCAGAACCAGCTCAATTACAGCCGGGATTTCGAGCGCGAGGCTGACCGCCTGGGAATTCAGATCATGGTGCGCGCCGGATTTGATCCCAATGGAATGGTTGGTTTCTTCCAGCGCATGATGCGCGCAAATCGCCATAACGATGGCAAGGCCCCGGGCTATCTGCAGACTCATCCGTTAACCACGGAACGCATCGCCGACATGCAGAACCGTGTCGATGCCATGAAGAACGAGAGCAAGTTCCTCGGCGGAGACAGTTTCGAATACCGCTTGGCGAAAGCAAAGCTGCGCGTCATGAGCATGGGTGCGAGCGACGCGGTGAATTTTTTTCGAAACGCTGTTGCGGAGAGGACGATACTGCGCAATCGGGCGGATACCTATGGCCTGGCCCTTGCCCTGGCACGTGCCCGCGATTTCTCCGACGCCGAAAAAGAATTGAACACGCTTCGCAGTGGCGGGGCATCTCACCCTTGGCTGGAAAACTTAGCTGCCGAAATCCAGGCGGGGAAACGCAATTGGCCCGCTGCCATTCAACTCTATAAAGCCGGGATACAGGCCTTCCCCGAGCATCGGGCGCTTTCATATGGCTATGTTGAGACCCTGTATGAGGCAGGCCAGACTGACTTGGCATTGGCGCAACTCAACGAACGGCTCAAATCGATACAGGACGATCCCAAACTCTACGAACTCGCCGCGAAAGGCTACGAGCGCAAGAACCAACGACTTGCGCAGCATCGCGCCATCGGCGAGGCGTATTTTCAAAAGGGCAACCTGACGGGTGCCATCGAGCAACTTGAAATCGCCGTCAAGGCGAAGGATGGTGACTTCTATGAAGTCTCCGGCGCCGAGGCCCGTTTAAGGGAATTAAAGACTGCCTACAAGAACCGCCCACTCCTGCCTGGCGAAAAGCGCGAAAAGGAACGGGACAATGACAAGGACACACTCTGAAATTTCCATTTCGAGCCTTTTCGTCAATATGCGGCATCTGATCCGACCGCCGCGTAGCGCGGCAAATGCCCGATACGTTATCGGCACGGCGCTGATATTTGCCGCGCTGGCGAGCAGCGCTCGCGCCCAGCCGGCGGCCATTGATGGCCGTGAATTGTTCCTCGATCCTCGCAAGGGCAACTGTCATGCCTGTCACCCGATCCCAAATAGCAAGACGATCCCGGGCGCCGCCCGGGTTGGGCCTGATTTGGCGGCCATCAAGGACCGTTACCGTGACCGCGATCGGCTGCGAGCGGCAATATGGGACCTGAGTTTGACTTTGCCCAACACGGTAATGCCCCCTTATGGCAAACACAGAATACTCATTGAGGGCGAAATAGATGCCATTGTTCGCTATCTCGAGACCCTTTAAGCTGGCTGCCGCCGGCTTCACCGTCGGCGTCCTTTGCCTCTTGCCCACCTATTCTGCAGCGCAAGCGAGGCCGACGCCGGAGCAGGAAAGGCAAGAATTGGTAAAGGTGCTTCAGGCCCGCTTGCCAGGCAGCCAGCCAAGAGATTGGGCTCTGGTTGCCGACGCACTTGTACCCGTCGCGGGCGGCAATGTGCGGGCCATTCCATTCAATGCAGACAACGCCACCAACAGTGCCGACATCCTTGCCATTGGCAAGAAATTCTGGGATCGGAAATTCAAGGATGGCAAGTCGCTGGCGAATTGCTTCCCGAACGGTGGCAAGCGCGTTGCGGCCACCTACCCGCAATTCGATGCAAAGTCGAAGCTTGCGATCACGCTTGAGATGTCACTCAATCGCTGCCTTCAATTGCATCATGAGGCGGAAATTGAATTACAAAATTCATCGGTAATGGGTCCGCTTAGCGCCTATGCGAGGAGCCTGTCAGACGGACAACGTATTGCCTTGCGGGTTGGCATGCCGGCCGCGCGTGACAAGCTGGATTCCGGCAAGGCGCTGTTTTCGAGGAGGATCGGCCAGCACAATTTCGCGTGCGCGTCCTGCCATGTGTTGAATGCGGGTAGCCTCTTCGCAGTCAGCGAATCCACCGGCCAGCCGTCAACCCTTGCCGTGTTGTCGCCCGCCATCGGTCAGGCGACTACGTGGCCCCGATTGGTGCCAGGCGGCAACGTGCGCACCCTGCAAATGCAATACCAGAAATGTATGAAGCGAAGCGGCGCAGAACCCTTTGACCTTGGGTCTGAAGAACTGAACAATCTTGAGTATTACCATACGTTCTTGTCGAATGGGATGCCGATCCGGGTGCTTGCGGTGCAGCGCCAGTGAACCTCTGACCAAGTGTCCGGGGCTTGCCCCATGCGTCACGTTGAACATTTCCCCCTCACTCGCTTCCCGTCCGCGGTCATGAACATGACGGAAATTGAGGGGTTGCGCAATTGTCTACAAGCGAGCGATTGTCCGACATTTTCCATTTGCGCCGGTTTAGAATCCGCTAGGAGATTTTGTATGGACATGCAATGGTAGACAAGCAATGCCAATGATATTAGCGGACGTCCCGGCACAGGAGGACAGCGAGGAGTTGACTATCCTCATGCCCTGCCTGAACGAGGCGGAAACGATTGCCATTTGCGTTGCCAAAGCCATAGAGTTTTTGCGGCGCGCCAGCATCGCCGGGGAGGTATTGATCGCCGACAATGGCTCAACCGACGGCTCCCAGGAATTGGCATTGGCATCCGGCGCGCGCGTGATAACTGTTCCGGAAAAGGGATACGGCAGCGCCCTGATTGGTGGGATCCGCGCCTCCAAAGGGCAATTTATCATCATGGGAGATGCCGACGACAGCTACGATTTTTCCAGACTTGACGGATTTGTTGCACGATTACGCCGCGGCGACAAGCTTGTCATGGGGAATCGCTTTTCCGGCGGGATACGTCCGGGTGCGATGCCGGCGCTGCACCGGTTTTTGGGTAATCCTGTATTGAGTTTCATTGGCCGGTTGCTATTTCCGTCGAACATTGGCGACTTCCATTGCGGCCTTCGCGGTTTTGATCGTGCGGAAATGCTGCGACTCAACCTGTGTTCGCCGGGGATGGAATTCGCAAGTGAGATGGTCGTCAAGGCAACGCTGGCAAAGATACCTATTTCAGATGTTCCAACTGTATTGTCACCTGACGGCCGCAGTCGTCCGCCGCATCTTCGAAGTTGGCGCGATGGATGGCGACACCTGCGTTTCCTGCTAATGATGAGCCCTCGATGGCTTCTGCTCTATCCCGGACTGGGGTTGGTCGTACTTGGTGTGGCAGCAGAAATTGCAACGCTTGGCGGCCCGGTCGTCGTCAAAGGCGTCGGTTTCGACATCCACACGATGCTCTATGCTTCCGGCGCCTCGATCCTTGGCCTGCAACTTGTCCTGTTTTCGCTTGTGGCACGTGCAATTGGCTGCGTCAAGGAGCTGCTTCCGATGACGCCATGGTTCGGACAATTTCTACGCGTGTTTACGCTTGAACGCGGAATTCTGATCGGCATGACCATCCTCCTGATGGGCTTTGTGCTTGCAATTTACTCAATTGACCTCTGGGTTTCCGCCAAACTTTCCGCGGTTGACCCATCATCCATGATGAGGATTGCAATACCCTCAGTCACCATGATGCTGGCGGGAGCTGAAATCACCCTGGCATCGTTTGTACTCAGTTTCATCGATGTACGATCCGTCGACCCGTCGGTATCAGAAAGATGATTGCTGTAATGCGTTTACTGACCTGCCGGATGATGACGGCGTTTCGCGAAGGACTCAACTGGACATGAATTCCAGTGATTTCGTGCCTGAGTATGTTCCGCTCGAGCGCCTGCCGGTTCCCCGGCCGGTTGACCGCATTCCCTTCATGAAGTCTTGCTGCAAGGGAAAGTTGGTACTCGACTTGGGTGCTATGGACGAGACTGCATACACCGCGAAACGTGGGCGTGGAACATGGCTTCACGAGGAAATAGCTGAAGTTGCCACTAATGTAATTGGAATAGATAGCTCGGTGCTGGTCCCGTCCGATGGCCTGCAGACTGGGCCGCGTTCGTCAATTCACGGTGGCGACATCATGCAATTAGGTTCATGGCTTCAGTCGAATAGCTTTTTTCCCGACGTCATCGTTGCAGGCGAACTGATTGAGCATCTCCCGAATCCGCTAATGTTTCTGCAGGGCATCAAGTCGATTGACAGGTTGCAGGGAAGGACACTGCTCCTGTCAACTCCCAATGCAACCGCCCTTCACAATTGCCTGATCGGGCTGCTTTCCCGAGAGTCGACGCATCACGACCATCTTTGTATTTTTTCGTATAAAACATTATTTACCCTGTGCAAGCGTGCCGGTTTTGCCCGCTCGGAGATCGTTCCATATTGCGCACGATTCACAGAAATGAAGGCAAGAAATTCCGGCATTCGCTACGGCCTCGTATCCGGTGGCGAGAAAATCATCAACATGGCGGAGTGGCTGTTCCCCATGATGAGTTTCGGCTACCTTGTCAGCATTGAGATATAGCAGGAAAACTTCGTGTTTTGCATTTTCTCAGGCTGGTCTTGTCCAACCATGATGAATTGTGAAATCAACATGCCAGATACTTGTCCGGCATTGTCGCCAAAGAGCGCTCGCCTCATGCACGCCGTTTCGCACGCAATTGTCCGGAGCAAAAAGTAGTGTCGATTGGCAGTACGATTCGCGGCGTGCTCGGCATCCGGCTTTCGCGCAAGGTTGGGCACTATTACCGCGCTTTTTTTGTAGATCTAACGAAAGTGGCGCAGGCGTTGTCCGCTGCGATTCCAGCAAATGCGCATGTTCTTGACATCGGCGGAGGCGACGGCGAGCCGTTGAATTACCTCCTTGAGTTGCGCACCGACATTCGTGTCACTTCCATCGATCTTGCACCTGAAGTTGGGAAGTGGCTCGATCAGAATCATGCGGCACGCGTTTTCAAATTACCCTCGACCAGCATCTCGCAATATCTTTCCATGCGATATCCGCTTCCAGACGTAATCATGCTTAACGACGTTGTTCATCATATTCCTGAGGCCGACCGGCGCGCTTTTTTCGCCGCCGTGTCGTCCATCCTGCGCGATGCGCCCGACACAAGAATCCTCGTCAAAGATGTCGAACCAGGTCACGTGAAATCATTGCTGGGCTATTGGGCCGACAAATACATTACAGGGGACAGGAACGTCAGTCCAGTTGCGC
>JANNGY010000142.1:0-4642 GCA_031404095.1 Betaproteobacteria bacterium
GTGTTGACCGGCACGTTGCGGATGCCCAGGGCAGTGATCCGGATGGCGGCCGGCATCGCGTAGATGAGCGTCACGATCGCCGCCGATGCCGGCCCGATGCCGAAGAACAGCACGAACGGCGCGAGTGTCGATGACCTGGAAAACCACTATCCCCGCTTGCCGTTGATCGAGGACGTTCTGCACAACTATGGATTCTTTCCCGAGGAACAGCTGGCGCTTCTGCATCCGCGGTCCTTGTCGGCGCGCTGGCAGGTCTTCATCGATGAACATCAGCCGCTACGGCGCAAGCTGCTGCGTTACCTGTCCGAGCACGATCAAGCGCATCCTCGCGAGGTTGAACGGGTGCTGGGCGCCGGCGCGCGCGTCAACGGCTGGGGAGGCACGTCGTCAGCCACCACGCTGATGCTGGAAGCATTGCACCGCGAGGGTCGCGCGCGCGTCAGCCGCCGCGACAAGGGCCTGCGTGTCTATGCCCTGGCGCCGCCGCGGCAGGGCACGCTTTCGCCGGTCGCGCGCGCGGATGGACTGATCGAGCTGATCGTGGGCCTCTATGCGCCGCTGCCAGCGCGTTCGCTGTTGCGCACGTTCAGCATGATGGGCAGCTACAAGCCGGACGTCGACTTTCCGGCGCGCATCGAACTGCTGATCAAGCGCGGCAAGTATCGTCGCGACACAGTGGACGGCGTGGCCTATGTATGGCCCGCGCACGAGACAGTGCCCGAGCGCGTTGAAGACAAGGTGCGCTTCCTGGCGCCGTTCGATCCCGTGGTCTGGGACCGGCAACGCTTTGAACACCTTTGGGGATGGGCGTATCGCTTCGAGGCGTACACACCGCCGCCCAAACGCAAGCTCGGCTACTACGCGCTGCCGCTGTTGTGGCGCGAACACGTGATCGGCTGGGCCAATACCTCGGTCGAGGCAGGTCAGCTCAAGGTGCAGCTTGGTTATGCAGGAATTGCGGGAGATAAGGCGAAAAAACTGCTGCGCGGCAATCGCGCGGCGTTCAATTCTTCCTTGGAATCCGAGATGGAATCGTATCGACGTTTCCTTCCCGGGTTGTCTCCGCCGTCTCCTTAGGCGGGGGCGGCGTGGCGGCCATGGCTTTGCTGGCCTGCTCGACGAAGTCGTTGTAGTCCTTGATGGCGAGATTGCCGGAGGCCACCAGTTCCTGTGCGGTCACTTGTGCGGCCTTTTGCACGCGCTCCGCTTCTTTTTGCTGCACTTGCGCGTAGCCTTCGGCGCACTCCTTGAATTTGTTCACCGAAGCGACGAACGCGGCCATTTGCTCTTTGGTGAACTTCTTGGTGGTGTCGATAATTTCCGGCCGGGGACAGTTGTGCCTGGGCGGTGTGCCGTCCGTTTTTGCCGCCGGCGGGGTCTGGCCAATGGCGCTGGTGACGATGGTCGATGCGGCGAATGCGAGGACAAGATATTTCATGAGATTTACCTGGGACATGGAGGAATGGTTGGCATTGAGCGGCAAGCAAAGTTGGCTCAGCTGGCTGCTTTCTTTGGTGCGACGCTGGCGGCAGACACCCGGGCAAGCCAGCGGTGAATCGATTGGGAGATGCCGTCCCGGTTGAGTCCGCAATCGGCCAGCAGCACTGCCGGATCGCCGTGCTCGACGAAGGCGTCGGGCAGGCCCAACTGCAGCAACGGCACATTCAGGTCCTGCGCGGCGAGTGATTCGGCGACCGCGCTGCCGGCCCCGCCCATCACCACGTTTTCCTCGACCGTGACGAGATAGTCGTGGGTGGTGGCAAGTTTGAAAATCAGTTCATGGTCAATCGGCTTCACGAAGCGCATGTTGGCGACGGTGGCGTTGAGTTCCTCGGCGCAATCGGTGGCCGGCTTGACCATCGAGCCAAACGCCAGGATGGCGACACGCTTGGCTTCATAGCCCTTGATTTCGGCTACCAGCACGCCTTTGCCGACCGCAAGCGCAGTCATTTCCGCCTGCAGCGCAACGCCCGGGCCCGCACCGCGCGGGTAACGTACCGCGCTCGGGCCGGACAGCGTGAATCCAGTGTAGAGCATCTGCCGGCATTCGTTTTCGTCGGCCGGTGTCATCACTGTCATGTTGGGAATGCAGCGCAGGAACGACAGGTCGAACGCGCCGTGATGGGTGGGGCCGTCGGCGCCGACCAGTCCACCCCGGTCGAGCGCAAACACGACCGGGAGATTCTGCAGCGCCACATCGTGGATCAATTGATCGTAGCCGCGTTGCAGGAAAGTCGAATAGATCGCGACCACCGGCTTCATGCCGTCGGTTGCGAGGCCAGCGGCAAACGTCACCGCATGCTGCTCGGCGATGGCGACGTCGAAGTAGCGGTCGGCGAATTCCTGCGAGAAGCGGACCATTCCCGAGCCCTCGCGCATGGCCGGCGTGATGCCGATCAGCCGCTGGTCGGCGCGCGCCATGTCGCACAGCCATTCGCCGAAAATCTGCGTGTAGGTCGGCTTCGGCTTCGCATCGGGCGCGGGTGCCGGCTTGGCGATGCCGATTTTCGGATCGAACTTGCCGGACGCCGCGTGGTAATGGATCGGGTCATCCTCGGCCAGCTTGTAACCCTGCCCTTTGCGGGTGACGACGTGGAGGAACTGCGGGCCATCGAGCTGCTTGATGTTGTTCAGCGTATCGACCAGCACATCGATGTTGTGTCCGTCGATGGGGCCGACATAGTTGAAGCCAAATTCCTCGAACATGGTTGAGGGCGTGATCATGCCCTTGGCGTGTTCTTCCACGCGCTTGGCGATTTCCTTGAAGGTCGGCGTGTGCTGCAGGACGATTTCGGCGGTTTTCTTGGTATTGGCGTAGAAACGGCCGGACAGCAGTTTGGCGAGGTAGTTGTTCAGCGCGCCGATCGATTCGGAGATCGACATGTCGTTGTCGTTAAGGATGACGATCACATTTTCCTTGCCGACATTGTTCATCGCTTCGAAGGCCATGCCCGCGGTGATCGCGCCATCGCCGATGATGGCAATGGATTTACGTTTTACGCCGGCCACCCGTGCCGCGACTGCCATGCCCAGCGCCGCCGAAATCGAGGTGGAGGAATGCGCCGTGCCGAACGTGTCGTAGGCGCTTTCCTCGCGCCGCGGAAAGCCGGCGATGCCACCTTTCTGGCGCAGCTTCGGCATGCCTGCGCGGCGGCCGGTGAGGATCTTGTGCCCATAGGTCTGGTGACCGACGTCCCACACCAGGCGGTCATCGGGCGTGTTGAATACGTAATGCAGCGCGATGGTCAGCTCTACGGTGCCGAGATTGGACGAAAAATGCCCGCCGGTCGTAGAGACCGACTCGACGATGAATTCGCGCAATTCTACCGACAGCGCGGCAAGATCGCGCCGATCGAGCCGGCGCAGGTCGGCGGGGTCATTGATCTTGTCCAGCAGCGGGTATTTGGTGTTCATGCCTGTACGTATTTTCGTGACGCAATCCTGGGGTTAAAGCTGAAATTCGAAATGCTTACTTTCTGCCTGGTGTTTCCTCATGCACTTCCCCCTTTGCAAAAGGGGGACTGAGGGGGATTTTTTGGGAGTTCGCACAGCATTGACAATTGAAAATCCCTCTCAATCTCCCTTTTTCAAAGGGAGAAGTGCCCGGCGCAGACGCCCGTCATGAACGAAGCGGCGAGTTGCAACAAACCTCTAGTTCTGACGGCGAACGATGAATTCGGCCAGCTGCCGCAAACGGTCTGCCTTGCCGTCAAACACCTTCAGGGATTCCAGCGCGTCATTCAACAATTCATCGGCAAAGCGCTTGGCCGGCGCCAGGCCCATCAGGCTCACATAGGTCGGCTTGTTGGCATCCTGGTCTTTTCCGGCCGTCTTGCCCAGTTTCTCAGTATTAGACTCGCAATCAAGTATGTCGTCCACTACCTGGAAAGCCAGCCCGACGCACTTGCCGTAATGATCGAGGCTTTGCATGTGCGCCGGCGCCAGGGCCTGCCCGCACATGGAACCGAGCAGCACCGAGGCGCGAATCAGCGCACCGGTCTTGAGGATATGCATGAATTCCAGTTCCGGCAGCGCAATCTGGCGGCCGACGTTGGCCAGGTCGATGGCTTGCCCGCCGGCCATGCCACGGGCGCCGCAGGCGCGCGTAAAGATCTGCAGCATTTCCAGTTGCCGCAGCGGATCATCGCTCAGCTTGTTCATCGCCATCAGCTCAAAAGCCATCGCCTGCAAAGCGTCACCGGCCAGTAGCGCAGTGGCTTCGTCGAATTCGACATGGCAGGTCGGCTTGCCGCGGCGCAGGACATCGTTGTCCATGCACGGGAGATCATCGTGGGCCAGTGAATAGGCATGAATCATCTCGACCGCTGCGGCCACGATGCGCACATTGGCCTCGGTGGCATCGCTTACCAGGCCGGCCGCGTGTGCCAGCATCGGCCGTACGCGCTTGCCGCCGCCCAGGGTCGCGTAACGCATGGCGTCATGCAGACGCTTTGGTTCGGCGGTGGCGACCGGCAGCAGGGATTCGAGCGTGCGCTCCATCTCTCCCGCGACCACGCGCGCCCATTCCTTGAAATCGGACATTATCGGTGTCTGGCTGTCTGAAAAATCCGGCTCAGGATGCCGTTTCATTGAACTCTTTGAGTTCGCCGCCATCGAGAACCTTGATCTTCTGTTCCGCGTC